>NZ_JBFAXX010000027.1:0-110733 GCF_040680995.1 Kitasatospora sp. NPDC051914 | reverse complement strand
CCAGCCCGGAGGACTTCCTCGCCGGCGTCCCCGACGAACGCCGCCGCACCGACGCCCGGGCCCTCTGTGCCCTAGATCGGTGCCGCTCTTGCGGCGGAGGCCCGCGACGCCGAGGGCGGCGCCGATCACGCCGACGACGATGCCGACCACACCGAGGGTGCGGGCGGTGGAGTCGTCACCCGTGCTCGCGGCGGCCTTGTCGCCGTGGGCGTCCTGGGAGGCGTGCTGGTCGGCGGTCGGCGCGGCGGAGGCGGTGGCGGCGGCCTTGGTGAGGGTCAGCACCGGCGCCGGCTTGGCGGGCTCGGGCTGGCCCTCCTTGGCCTCCTCGATCCAGCGGACGACGTCGCCGTTGTCGTAGGTCTGCAGGGCCTTGAAGGTCAGCTTGTCGGTGTCGGTCGGCAGGGCGCCGAGCGAGACCCGGAACTCCTGGAACTGGCCGGGGGCGATCTTGGTGCCGGCGTCCGCGGTCCAGGTGATCTTGGAGACGGCCTCGGTGATCTCCTTGCCGTGCGAGCTCAGCGGCTTGTCGAGCTTCGACTTCTCCAGGACGGCCGTCCAGCCCGGCAGCGGCTGGATGCGCACCGACGCCATCGGGTGGTCCATCGGCAGGCTGACCTCCAGCTTCACGGTGGAGGCGGTGTCGCTCTCGTCCGGCACCCGGAACGCCACGGCGGTGTAGCCGCCCTGCGGGACGCTGCCCGGCTGGACGGTGACGTGGGCGGAGGCCGGGCCGGCCAGCGCGACGAGGGCGGTACCGGCGACGGCGGCGGCGAGGGCGGTCCGGCGGGCAGGAGTGGTACGCATGACGGGTCTCTCCAAGGGGAGCGGGGTGCACGGCGGCAACGGCCGCGGCGTGCACCGGGCTTCGGGTGGGGCGGTACGGGCCGTCCCGACTCCGTGCGGGAACGGCCGGACTGCGCGCCGCGAACCCGGTGCCCCGGGCCGCTCAGCGCGCGAACGCCCCCGCCGGCGGGCCCCGCCGGACCACGCTGTGCAGCAGGACCGCGGCCCCGGGCAGCGGCACGTCCGCCGCCCGACCGCCGGGCACCGCAGGACGGGCCGCGGGCACACCGCCCAGCAGCGCCGCCGCCAGCAGCACCAGCGCGCGCCGCAGCGGCGCGGCCCACTCGCGGGCCGCCTCCGTGGTCAGCCGCACCAGCCGCCACAGCGCAGCCTCGCCGTGCCGCAGCCACCACCCGGCGACGACCGCCGCCAGCAGGTGGCCCAGCAGCATCGCCGGGCTCGTCCCCCACAGGCCCGAGGCGGCATGCCCGGCGCCGGACGCGGCATACATGTGCGGGTCCAGGCCGGCGTCGCTGATCAGCTGCTCGGGGGAGATGCCGGCCGGCACACGGGTGACACCGTTGCCCGCCACGTCGTCGCAGAGCAGCCGCCCGGCGGCCTCCGGCATCGACATGCCCGCCACGTGGTGCGCCCGGGCCGGGGTCAGCGTGTGGAAGAGCAGGTGCAGGCCGAGCTGCCCGGCACCGAGTGCCCCGGCGATCGCGGGCAGCGAGCGCTCCCGCCCGCCGAGGGCCGCGGCCAGCAGCACCACCGCGGTGAAACCGAGCCCCAGCGCAGGCAGGGCGACGTCCCCGCCGCCCACCAGCGCGTGCCCGGCGGCCGCAATCAGCGTGCACACCAGCGCGAACGGCACCGCACGCGCCACCCGGAGGTCCCAGGCTGCGGCCGCCACCCCGTCGGAGGGTGCGGCGGCGCCTGTGAACGCGGCGGCGGCGGGGTCGGCAGTCATGGCCGGGCCATCATCTCACCGCTCACACCGGCACCACGGGCAGGGTGGGAAATACGCCGAATGACCCTTTCGGCCCGGCGTGCGCGCCATCACGCGCGCCGCGCGGCACACTGTTCCGCATCAGTCCATCCGCCGAACGGGCGGTCGCGGCCGGAGCCGACGGTTCACTGCCGAAACGCCCGGAGATACCTAGTTGTATGTGGAGCCGCAGCCAGGAGGGACCTCCCGTGGACATCTGGTGGACTCTGCACCTCAAGCGCGACCCGGCCAGCGTGCCGCTCGCCCGCCGCATCCTGCTCGGCGCCATGGACACCGCCGGTGTCGACCCGCAGATCGCCCACGACCTCGGCGTGGCACTCTCCGAGGCCTGCGCCAACGCCGTCGAGCACGCCGTCACCGGCCGTCCCGACGATGGCTTCCAGGTCACCGCCGCCATCGCCGGCGACCGGCTGCGGATCGAGGTCGTCGACTCCGGCCCGGGCCTGCCGCCGATCGCCCCCGCCGTGCCCGGCACGCTCCCCCCGCCGGCCCACCCAGGGCCCGCCGCCGCGCCCCGCTCCGGCCCGCGGCGGTGCCGCAACCGCCGGGGCCGCGCCAGCCTCGGCCCCTCGCTGTTCGCCGGCCACCGGCCGCGGCAGCCCGGACACCCCGCCCCGTACGACACCCACGTCCTGCCCGCCGGCCGGCTCCTCCCCGTCCTCACCCCCGATCCGGACGTCCTCCCCGACCTCACCGCCGAGTCCGGCCGGGGCCTCTTCCTCATCCACGCCCTCACCGACCACGTCCAACTCCGCAACCACCCGCTGCGCGGCGCCATCGTGAGCTTCGACAAGATCCTCAAGTGGCAGGACGACGCCCTCCTCCGCGCCGCCTCCTGACCCCCGGGCAACCCGGCGCTCCGCGCAAGCTCCGGCAGGGGCAACCCTCGTGTCGGTGCGAGCCCCCCTCCAGCGGCGGGCGTGCCGGATTGCCGTGGGCCGGAGGCCGTCGCAGCATGGCGGCATGATGTACGAGATGCGAGCCGAGTACGGCCCGTCCGGCCCGTCCGACGGGGTGAAGACCTGGCACATCGCCCACGGCGGCACCGAGGTCGCCCTCTGCGGGAGGGAGCTGGACGCATCGGCGCTCACCCAGGACCCGGAGCTGTGGTCCCGTACGCCGGACCTCAACTGCCACACCTGCGGGGCGCTCTTCCTGCGCGAGACGCCCTACATGCCGGCCGAACACGAGTGATCGAACCGCCGGTGCGTGCCGCGGCGGAGCCGTAGCGTGGGCGCCATGGAGCCGATGACGCCTCTTGTCCCCGCCGCCGCCCGCCTCCGCGCCGGCGACCCGCCGCTCGCCGAGCACGTCGAGCGCCTCTGCACCCGGATCGACCGGATCGACCCGGCGTTGCGCGCCTTCGTCCCGGAGCCCGGCCGGCACGACCGGATCGCCGCTGCCGCCAAGGAGCTGGAGGCGCGGTACCCGTCGCCCGACGACCGCCCGCCGCTGTACGGGGTGGCGGTCGGGGTGAAGGACATCGTGCACGTCGAAGGTCTGCCCACCCATGGCGGCTCGGCGCTGCCGCCCGGGGTGCTGGCGGGGCCGGAGGGCACCCTGGTGGGGCGGCTGCGGGCGGCGGGGGCGCTGATCGCGGGCAAGACGGTGACGGCGGAGTTCGCCGTACTGGCACCGGGCCCGACCCGGAACCCGTACGACCTGGGGCACACGCCGGGAGGGTCGAGCAGCGGTTCGGCGGCGGCGGTGGCGGCGGGTCTGGTGCCGTTGGCGATCGGCAGCCAGACGGTGGGTTCGGTGGTCCGCCCGGCGGCGTACTGCGGGGTGGCCGGTTTCCGTCCGACGTACGGCCGGATGCCGGTGGACGGGGTGATCGCGCACGCGCCGACGCTGGACACCATGGGCTGCTTCGCCTCGGACACGGCCGGGGTGCGGCTGGCGGCCTCGGTGCTCTGCGACGGGTGGCGCGAGGAGCCGGCCCCGGCGGCGGACCCGGTGCTGGGCGTGCCGGTCGGCGGCTACCTGGACGAGGTCCGCCCGCAGGCGCTGGCCGCCTTCGAGCGCACGGTGGAGCAACTCGGCCTGCCGGTGAGCCGGGTCGACGTGCTGGGCGACTTCGAGGCCGTCCAGCACCACCTGCGGACGATCATCCGGTACGAGCTGGCGCAGGTGCACCACGAGCTGTTCACCCGCTTCGGGAGCCTGTACCGGCCGGAGACGGTGGCCGCCGTCCGGCACGGCCGGGAGATCGACCGGGCGGACTACGCGGCCGCGCTGGCCGCGCGCGCCGACTTCCGGCGGCGGGTGGCCGAGGTGACGGCGGAGCACGGGGTCGACGTCTGGGTGACGCCCGCCGCGACCGGTCCGGCCCCGCTCGGCCTGGACGCGACCGGCAGCGCCGTGATGTCGATCCCGTGGAGCCACGCGGGGCTGCCCGCGGTCTCGCTGCCGGCCGGGCAGCTGGACGGCCTCCCGCTGGGCCTGCAGTGCGTGGGGGCGGAGGGCGGTGACGAGGCGCTGCTCGCCCGTGCGGCCGTGATCGAGGGCCGCCTCGCGGCGTAGGCTGGCCGCCGACGGCAACCGCCGGGACGGGAGGAGCGCGGTGGAGGCGCCGACCACGGACGGCCGGGTGCAGCGGGGCAACGAGACCCGCCGCGCGGTGCTGGGGCGCGCCGTGGAGCTCGCCTCGGTCGAGGGCCTGGAGGCGCTGTCGATCGGCAGGCTCGCCACCGACCTGGGGCTGAGCAAGAGCGGAGTGTTCGCGAGCTTCGGTTCCAAGGAGGGGCTGCAGCTGGCCACCGTGCGGGCCGCCCAGCGGATCTTCTACGACGCCGTGGTCGCCCCGGTGGAGGGCCTGCCGTCCGGGCTCGGCCGGCTGCGCGCCCTGTGCGAGTCCTGGCTGGCGTACTCGCGGCGCCGGGTGTTCCCCGGGGGCTGCTTCTTCTACGCGGTGTCGGCGGAGTTCGACGCCCGGCCGGGGCCGGTGCGGGACGCCCTCGCGGTGGTCGCCCGGACCTGGGAGGGCCACATGACCGACCTGGCGCGCGCCGCCCGGGCGGCCGGCGAGCTGAGCGCCGACACCGATCTGGACCTGCTGGTCTTCTCGCTGATCAGTCTGCTGGAGACGGCCAACGCCCAGTCGCTGCTGTACGGCGAGGAGGGCCGCTACGACCTGGCGGCGGCCGGTGTCGCCCGGCTGCTCGGCCAGGCGTCCACCGCGGCCTGACCCCTTCCCGCACCGTCGCCGCATTTCCGTCGCCCTAAAACTGCACGAACGATCGTGCTAATATTTTTCCCCGTCAGGCTCCACCCGCCCCGCACCACCCCCGGGGAGACCCATGGACACCTACGCCCTGCTCGGCCGCACGCTCAACGGCACCGCGCTGCTCTCCCCGGGCCTCGCCGGCCGCGCCGCCTTCGAGATCTTCCGCCGGCCCGGCGGACGCAGCCGGGTCCGCACCGCCGAGCGGGAG
This sequence comes from Kitasatospora sp. NPDC051914, assembly GCF_040680995.1. Lineage (NCBI taxonomy): Bacteria > Bacillati > Actinomycetota > Actinomycetes > Kitasatosporales > Streptomycetaceae > Kitasatospora > Kitasatospora sp. NPDC051914. The sequence goes on along the minus strand of NZ_JBFAXX010000027.1, from coordinate 105,507 downwards.
GTCCACGACCGGGCCCGCACCGAGCACCTCACCGTCGCGGGCAAGCGCACCGCGGTCTACCGCTGGGGCGACGGCACCCGTCCCGTCCTGCTGGTGCACGGCTGGCAGTCCCGCGCCTCGTGCTTCGCCCCGTGGGTGTCCCGACTGCTCGCGGCGGGCCTCAGCCCGGTCGCCTTCGACGCACCCGGCCACGGCGACTCCGGCGGCCGGACCACCACGATCCTGGAGTACCGGGAGATCATCGGCCGGCTGCACGAGCGGCACGGGCCCTTCGAGGCCGCGGTGGCGCACTCCTTCGGAGTGGCCGCCACGTTCCTCGCGCTCGGCGGCGGTGTGCCGGTCGGCCGGGTGGTGGCGGTCGCCGGGGTGACCGACATCCGCTTCCTGGTCGACGGCTTCCGCCACCAGCTGGGGCTCTCCGATCGGCTCGGCACCGAACTCGCCCACCGGATCGAGACCGTGCTCTTCCCCGAGGTGGACTCGGTGTGGGACAGCTTCGACTCCACCCGGCAGCCGGCCGCATCGGTGCCGCCCACCCTGGTGGTGCACGACGAGGACGACCCGATGGTGCCGGTCCGGCACGCCCACCGGCTGAAGGCCGCGTACGGCGACCGCGTCGAGCTGCTCACCACCCGGCGGCTGGGCCACCGGCGGGTGCTCACCGAGCCCTCCGTCCTCGACAACGCGCTGGGCTTCCTGGCCGAGCCGAGCGCCAGGCCGGCGCCCAGCACCGCCTGACACGACGCCGGAGGGCGGGCCCCCTGTGCGGGGCCCGCCCTCCGGTGCTGCCTCGGGCTTCGCGCGGGGTCAGCCGCCGCTCTTGCGGCGGAACGTGCGCTTGCCGCCCGCGGCACCGTGGGTGCCGTGGATCTTCGACGCGTCCCCGCCCTGTCCGGCGCCGCCGCCCGCGCGGCCGCCGTGCTTGCGCTCCAGCGCGGCGAGGAACTTCGCCTTGACGTCGTCCTGGGCGGGCGCCTCGGTCGGCGTGTCGGCCGGGGCGGCCGCGGCCTCCGGCTGCTCGGCGGGTGGGGCTGCTTCCTGGCTCATGGCGCGACCTCCGGTACGGGCCCCCGGGGCGGGGGCCGTGTGCAGTGCACACCCTGCCATGCCGGCCGCCGCGTGTCGGGCTCATTTCACTTCGTCGGGGAAGCGCGGCCCGCCGATCAGGTAGAAGAGCGCGAGGATCGGGAAGCCGATGGACGCGATCACCAGGACGAAGAACTGCCAGACCATCGCACACTCCAGGGCGGGACCGGTTGATCTTTCGACGGTATGCCGCGCTCCGCCCGGTCGCCACCGCGCGCTCCGGCGCACGCCGCGCCGCCGCGCCGAAGGCCGTCCGACCCCTGTACCGGGCGCCCGCCCGCCCCCAGACTGGTCGGATGCAGGTACAGCTCGCCGGAGAACCGTACGGGCCGGGCCGCGAGAGCGAGGACTTCGCCGCCGCCTCTGCCGAAGCACTGGTGCTGCTGGACGGTTCCAGCATGCCGGAAGGGATGGAATCCGGGTGCCGCCACGGCACCGCCTGGTACGCGAGAAGGCTCGGCGTGCACCTCCTCGCCCGGCTCACCGACCGGGCCGACCGCTCGATCGCCGAGTGCCTGGCCGACGCCATCGCGGAGACGGCCGCCCTGCACGGCGGGCGCTGCGACCTCGCCAACCCCAACACCCCGGCCGCGATGGTGGTCGCCGCCCGGCTGACCGGCGGCTCGCTGGAGTACCTCGTACTCGGGGACTCCCTGCTGGTGCTGCACCCCCGGGAGGGCGCGCCCCGGGTGATCGGGGACAACCAGCGCTTCCCGGGCGGCGAGCTGCTGCGCCGGCAGGTCTGGACGACCGTGCCCGGCAGCGCGGAGCGGTCCGAGCTGTACACGGCGTACGCCCGGGCCGTCCGCGCGGCGCGGAACTCGGGGCAGGGGCCGTGGATCGCGGCCGCCGCCCCGCGTGCGGCCGAGCACGCCGAGACCGGCTTCGTGTCGCTCGCCGACCTGTGCGGGGTGGCCGCGCTGACCGACGGCGCGGCCCGCTTCACCGAGCGGTTCGGACTCGGCAGCTGGTCGGACGCACTGCGGCTGCTGGCGGAGTCGGGGCCGGCCGAGCTGATCGCCCAGGTGCGGGCGGTCGAGGAGGCCGACGCCGACTGCGCGCAGTGGCCGAGGGGCAAGAAGTCGGACGACGCCTGCGCCCTCTATGCCCGGATCTGAGGCCCCGGGAGGGGCCCCGGACCTCGACCGTCAGTCGACCGGGTGACCGAAGGAGCCGGACTGGAAGTCCTTCATCGCCTGCTCCAGCTCCCGGTGGCTGTTCATCACGAACGGCCCGTACCAGGCGACCGGCTCCCGGATCGGCTGCCCGCCCAGGATGATCACGTCCAGGTTGGGGTGGCGCGAATCCTGCTTGGCGTCGGCGGCGATGGTGATGGTGTCGCCGTCGCCGAAGACCACGGCCTGCCCGGTGCGGACCGGCCGCCGCTCGGTGCCGGCGGTGCCGTCGCCGTTGAGCACGTAGGCCAGGGCGTTGAAGTCCGGCCGCCAGGGCAGGGTGATCGAGGCACCCGGGGTGATCGTGGCGTGCAGCAGGGTGATCGGGGTGTGGGTGGCGCCCGGGCCCTGGTGGCCGTCGAGCTCGCCGGCGATCAGCCGCAGGACGGCGCCGCCGTCCGGGCTGGTCAGCAGCTTCACGTGGCCGCCGTGGATGTCCTGGTACCGCGGCTGGGTCATCTTGTCGCTCGCCGGCAGGTTGACCCACAGCTGGATGCCGTGGAACAGGCCGCCGCTCAGCACCAGCGACTCGGGCGGGGTCTCGATGTGCAGGATGCCGGAGCCGGCCGTCATCCACTGGGTGTCGCCGCCGCCGAGGTGGCCGCCGCCGCCGTGCGAGTCCTTGTGGATGAACTCGCCGTCGATCAGGTAGGTGACGGTCTCGAAGCCGCGGTGCGGGTGCCAGGGGGTGCCCTTGGGCTCGCCGGCGGCGTACTCCACCTCGCCCATCTGGTCCATCATGATGAACGGGTCGAGGAACTTGGTGTTGATCTTGGCGAAGGCGCGGCGGACGGGGAAGCCCTCGCCCTCGAAGCCCTCCGGCGCGGTGGCGACGGCCAGCACCGGCCGGGCCCCCGCGACGGCGGGGTCGGGGGTGGCGACGCGCGGAAGGGTCAGCGGGTTCTCGACGGTCACGGCGGGCATGTCGGCCTCCTTCGGAGGGGTCTGTGGCCTACGTCCGACAGATTAGTTCAATCCTCAACCAACTGCAAGTTGAATGTTGAACTAAATGGTGAAGAGTGTGCGGGAGGCCGCACGCCTCCCGCGGGGTGTGGGGTCAGCCGTACATCCGGCGCATGGTGAAGTCGACCATCTGCTCGACGGCCTTGGCGTCGAAGACCATGCGGTGCTCGCCCTCCATGTCGAGCGCGAACCCGTAGCCCGTCGGCAGCAGGTCGAGCACCTCGGCGCCGGTGACGCTGAAGTGCTTGGACTCCTTGCCGGCGTAGCGCCTCAGCTCCTTGAGCGAGCTGAACATCGGGATCACCGGGGTCGGGGTGTTGTGCAGGGCGAGGAAGCCGGGGCGGTCGCCGCGCGGGCAGTGCACCTTGGAGGTGATGAAGATCGCCTGGAAGTCCTCGACCGGCATCGATCCGGTGGTGAACGCCCGGACCGCGTCGGCCAGCGAGGGCGGCGAGGGCTCCGGGTAGAGGGACTGCCGGGCAGTGCCCTGCTGCGGGTCGCCGTACGGGCCGGGGCCGGGCATGCCGTTCATCCCCGCCTGCTGCTGGTAGGGGTCCTGGTACGCGGTCTGCTCGTAGCCGTACACGGGACCAGGCTAGCGGGCCGGGCGCCTCCGGGGAGCGGGTGGACCGCACAATGCGGCCGCGGCTGCGGTTGTGGGACGTGACCACGTTCATAAGGCTTTGCCGTGCGAGGGCTTGAACAAGTTACTGCCGGGTAGCATCATGGTGCGTACTGGTGGGTAAGTGGCGCTCGATCGGCGGGCCCACGGCAAGCAGACGAACCGGAGAAACGGTCATGGGTCACTACAAGTCCAACCTGCGGGACGTGGAGTTCAACCTGTTCGAGGTGTTCGGCCGCGACCAGGTGTACGGCACCGGTCCGTTCGCCGACATGGACGTCGACACCGCGAAGAACATCCTCAGCGAGATCTCCCGTCTCGCCGAGAACGACCTCGCCGCGTCGTTCACCGACACCGACCGCACCCCGCCGGTCTTCGACCCGGAGACCAACACCGCGCCGATCCCGGCCACCTTCAAGAAGAGCTACCAGACCTTCATGGACGCCGAGTGGTGGCGCCTGGGCATCCCGGAGGGCATCGGCGGCCAGGTCACCCCGTCCTCCCTGGTCTGGGCCTACGCGGAGCAGATCCTCGGCTCCAACCCCGCCATCTGGATGTACTCCTCCGGCCCGGCCTTCGCCGGCGTCGTCTACGAGGAGGGCACCGAGGAGCAGCACAAGGTCGCCCAGCGCATGGTCGACGGCCTCTGGGGCGCCACCATGGTGCTGACCGAGCCGGACGCCGGTTCGGACGTCGGCGCCGGCCGCACCAAGGCGATCAAGCAGGAGGACGGCTCCTGGCACATCGAGGGCGTGAAGCGCTTCATCACCTCCGGTGAGCACGACATGTCCGACAACATCATCCACCTGGTGCTGGCCCGCCCCGAGGGCGGCAAGCCCGGCACCAAGGGCCTCGGCCTCTACATCGTGCCGAAGTACGACTTCGACTGGGAGACCGGCGAGCTCGGCGAGCGCAACGGTGTCTACGCCACCAACGTCGAGCACAAGATGGGCCTCAAGGCCTCGAACACCTGCGAGATGACCTTCGGCGCCAAGCACCCGGCCAAGGGCTGGCTGCTCGGCGAGAAGGTCGACGGCATCCGCCAGATGTTCAAGATCATCGAGTTCGCCCGCATGATGGTCGGCACGAAGGCGATCGCCACCCTGTCCACCGGCTACCTCAACGCCCTCGAGTACGCCAAGGAGCGCGTGCAGGGCGCGGACATCGCCAACTTCCTGGACAAGACCGCCCCGCGCGTCACCATCACCCACCACCCGGACGTCCGCCGCTCGCTGATGACGCAGAAGGCGTACGCCGAGGGCATGCGCGCCCTGGTGCTCTACACCGCCTCCGTCCAGGACGACGTGCTGGCCGCCCGCCTGCGCGGCGAGTCCGACGAGGCCGCCGAGCGCCTGAACGACCTGCTCCTGCCGATCGTCAAGGGCTACGGCTCGGAGAAGTCCTACGAGCAGCTCGCCCAGTCCCTGCAGACCTTCGGCGGCTCCGGCTACCTGCAGGAGTACCCGATCGAGCAGTACATCCGGGACGCCAAGATCGACACCCTCTACGAGGGCACCACGGCCATCCAGGGCCAGGACTTCTTCTTCCGCAAGATCGTCAAGGACGGCGGCCAGGCGCTCACCGCCGTCTCCGAGCAGATCCAGAAGTTCATCGCCACCGGCGAGGGCGGCGACGCCCTGGCCGCCGAGCGCGAGGCGCTCGGCAAGGCCGCCGGCGACCTGGAGGCCATCGTCGGCAAGATGCTCACCGACCTGACCGCCGTCCAGCAGGACGTCACCAACATGTACAAGGTCGGCCTGAACGCCACCCGCCTGCTGCTGGTCTCCGGCGACGTCGTGATCGGCTGGCTGCTGCTCCGCCAGGCCGCCGTCGCGCTGGCCAAGCTCGAGGCCGGCGCCTCCGAGAAGGACGTGCCGTTCTACCAGGGCAAGGTCGCCGCGGCCCGCTTCTTCGCCCGCAACATCCTCCCCACCACCGCCCCGCAGCGCCTGATCGCGGAGGCCGTGGACAACGAGATCATGGAGCTCGCGGAGGAGGCCTTCTGAGGCCCCTGAAGTCTGCCTGACACACCCTCACGCCGTGGGGCCCGGTCCGATGACCGGGCCCCACGGCGTTTCCGCACCGGACGGATGCGGGCAAACCCCCCGTCGAGAACTGCTTGACGTCCGGTCAGGAGTGCGCTGTGTCCCGGCGCCCTCACCGTTGTGTCACCGTTTTTGAGTTCGCCGCGTCATGTCCGTGTACGGGCATATGCTCAGATGCGGAGCCGGTACCCCCATCCGGCCTCCGACCTCCCTCAACCCAGGAGCAGCATGTCGACCGCCGACCGCCCGGCCTACTTCGACCGGACGCACACCGACGATCTGATCGCCTACCTCGGCGCCGCGCCCTCGCCGTACCACGCGGTGGCCGCCTCGGCCGAGCGCCTGGAGAAGGCGGGCTTCCGCCGGGTCCTGGAGACCGACGCCTGGGGGGCCGAGGCCGGCGGCCGGTACCTCGTCCGCGGCGGCGCGCTGATCGCGTGGTACGTGCCCGAGGGGGCCGGGCCGGAGACGCCGTTCCGCGTGGTCGGCACGCACACCGACTCGCCCAACCTCCGGGTCAAGCCGATCCCGGACACCGGCTCGGCCGGCTGGCGCCAGGTCGCCGTCGAGATCTACGGCGGCGTCCCGCTGAACACCTGGCTCGACCGCGACCTCGGCGTCTCCGGCCGGCTCGCGCTGCGCGACGGCACCGCCCGGCTGGTGCAGATCGACGAACCGCTGCTGCGCGTCCCGCAGCTCGCCATCCACCTGGACCGGGCGGTCAACGAGGGCCTCAAGCTCGACAAGCAGCGCCACCTCACACCGATCTGGGGGATCGGCGAGGTGACCGAGGGCGCCCTGGTCGAATACGTCGCGGCCAAGGCCGGCGTGGCCGCCGACGACGTGGTCGGCTGGGACCTCATGACCCACGACGTGCAGCCGCCGTCCTACCTCGGCCGCGACCGCGAGCTGCTCGCCGGCCCGCGCCTGGACAACCTGCTCTCGGTGCACGCCGCCACCGCCGCGCTGGCCGCCGTCGCCACCGGCGACGCCGCCCTGCCGTACATCCCGGTGCTGGCCGCCTTCGACCACGAGGAGACCGGCAGCGAGTCCGACACCGGCGCGCAGAGCCCGCTGCTCGGCAACGTGCTGGAGCGCAGCGTCCTCGCCCGCGGCGGCACCGCCGAGGACCGCGCCCGGGCGCTGGCCGGCACGGTCTGCCTCTCCTCCGACATGGGGCACGCCGTCCACCCCAACTACAGCGAGCGGCACGAGCCCGGGCACCACCCGATGCCCAACGGCGGCCCGATCCTCAAGGTGAACGTCAACAACCGGTACGCCACCGACGGCGTCGGCCGGGCGGTGTTCGCCGCGGCCTGCGAGAAGGCCGGCGTGCCGTGGCAGACCTTCGTCTCCAACAACGCCATGCCCTGCGGCACCACGATCGGCCCGATCACCGCCGCCCGGCTCGGCATCACCACCGTGGACTGCGGCATCGCCGCGCTCTCCATGCACTCGGCGCGCGAGCTGTGCGGCGCGGAGGACCCGTACCTGCTGGCGAGCGCGCTCAAGGCGTTCCTGGAGGGCTGAGCCGGGGCCGGGGGCCGGTGCCGCGGGCGGTGGGGGCCGCCGCGCGGACGGCCCCCGGTCGATCCGTCCCGTTCAGGTCACTCCATGCCGGCGAGGACCAGCGGCAGTCGGCGCACGCCGTCGGCGGTCAGCTTCACCGGCACGCCCCAGTCCTGCTGGTGCACGTGGCAGGCCGGGTACTCGACGGCCGGGTCGTCGTCGCAGGAGGCGGCCATCGCCGACACGTGCAGCACGCCCTCGGCGACGGCCTCGTTGAGCACCAGCTCGCGGGAGAGGTCGGTGTCCGCACCCGCGCCCGAGAGCAGCAGCTCCGGCGGGGTGGAGCTGACCAGCAGCCGGGTCGACGGGCCGTAGCGCTCGTCCAGCTTCTGACCGGACGGGGCCTGGAAGACCACGTCCAGCTGAAGGGCGCCGGGGGCGACCTCGGTGGCGGCGCGCTGGGTGCGGTGCGCCACCGACTCGACCTGGACGGCCTCCTCCGGCAGGCGCAGCCGGGTCAGCCGGTGCCGGGCCGACTCCACCACGACGATGTCGCCGTCCACCACCACGGCGCCGGAGGGCTCGCGGACGTCGGTGGCGAGGGTGGTCACCTCGCCGCTCGCCGGGTCGAAGCGGCGCAGCGCGTGGTTGTAGGTGTCGGCGATCGCGACCGAGCCGTCCGGCAGCACGGTGACGCCCAGCGGGTGCTGGAGCAGGGCCTGGTCGGCGGCGCCGTCGCGGTGGCCGAAGTCGAACAGGCCGGTGCCGACCGCGGTGTGCACGGTGAATGTTCCACGTGAAACCCAGCGGACGGCCGAGGTCTCCGAGTCGGCGACCCAGAGCCGCTCGCCGTCGGCGGAGACCGCGAGGCCGGACGGCTGGGCGAACCAGGCCTCGGCCGCCGGGCCGTCGACCAGGCCCTCGTTGGTGGTGCCGGCCGCGACCTCGACGGTGCCGGCCGCCGGGTCGAAGGCCCACAGCTGGTGCACGCCGGCCATGGCGATCCACACTCGGCCGTCGAACCAGGCGACGTCCCACGGCGAGGAGAGGTCGACCTCGCGGGCCGGGCCCCCGGTGGCCGAGCCCTGCCACCACTGCCGGCCGGTGCCGGCCAGGGTGGTGACGCTGCCGTCGGCGAGGCGCACGCCGCGCAGGGCGTGGTTCACGGTGTCCGCCACCACGACGTCGTAGTCGAGGCCGAGGCCCTCCGGGACGAGGGCGAGGCCCTGCGGCTCGCTGAAGCGCGGGAAGGTGCCGTCCACCAGGCCGCGCTCGCCGTCGCCGATCCGGCGCAGCACCGTCTCGCCGTCCTCGGCCAGCTCCACCAGCGAGTGGTGGCCGGAGTCGGCCACCAGGTAGTGGCCGTCCGGCAGCCGCACCGCCTTGCCCGGGAACTTCAGGTCGCCGGCCTGCGGCTCCGGCGCCACGTACGGGCCGTCGCCGCGGCGCAGCGTGCCCTTCGCGCCGTGCTCCGCCTCCAGCTCCTCGACCAGCGCCGCGATCGCGTGCGCATGGCCCTCGCCGGCGTGCTGGGCGACGACGTACCCCTCGGGGTCGATCACCACCAGCGTCGGCCAGGCGCGCACCGCGTACTGCTTCCAGGTGGCGAGCTCGGGGTCGTCCAGCACGGGGTGGTGCACCTCGTAGCGGGCCACCGCGTCGACCACGGCCCGGTGGTCGGCCTCGTGGACGAACTTGGGCGAGTGGACGCCGACGATCACCACGGTGTCGCGGTGCTTCTCCTCCAGCTCCCGGAGTTCGTCCAGGACGTGGAGGCAGTTGATGCAGCAGAAGGTCCAGAAGTCTAGTACGACACACTTACCCCGCAAGTCGGCCAGCGTCAGGTCCTTGCCGCCGGTGTTGAGCCATCCGCCCTTGCCCACCAGTTCGGGGGCGCGTACGCGTGCACGAGAAGCCATGCCCCCATCCAACCCCACCTGCGGTGCCCGCATTCCGTGCGGCTCGGCGGGGTGACCGGATCGGTCCGGGGCGGGGCGCGATCATGCCTGGGGACGGGGCCCCGGGGCGGTCAGGATGGAGGCATGAAGACCGCACTCGTCGTCATCGACGTCCAGGAGTCCTTCCGCCGGCGACCCAACTGGGCGGCCGTCTCCGATCCGGGGATCGCCGACAAGGTGGACCGCCTGGTGGCCGCCGCACGGGAGAAGGGGGACCTCGTCGTCTGGGTGCTCCACGCCGAGCCGGGCTCGGGCGGGGACTTCGACCCGGCGCTCGGGTTCGTGCGCCCGATCGAGGGCCTGGAGCCCGCCGAGGGCGAGCCCGTCCTGACCAAGACCTCGCACAACGCCTTCACCACCACCAACCTCCAGCAGCTGCTCACCCAGCAGGGCGTCGGCGAGGTGGTGATCAGCGGCATCCGCACCGAGCAGTGCTGCGAGACCACCGCGCGGGTGGCCTCCGACCTCGGGTACCAGGTGGTGTTCGTCACCGACGCCACCGCGACCCACCCGATCGAGCACCGGGACGCCCCCGCGGGCCGCGACCTGGCGGAGATCCTGGCCGACCCGCGTACGCTGTCGACGGACGAGGTCATCGCCCGCACCGAGTACGCGCTGGCGGGCCGCTTCGCCCGGATCGCCACCGTGGCCGAGCTGACCGGATCGTGAGCAGGGCCTGATCGTGAGCAGAGCAGGAGGCGGCAGACCGTGAGCAAGGTGGTCTTCCTGCTGGCTCCCCGGCTGCACCTGCTGGACCTCGCCGGCCCGGCCCAGGTGTTCTCCTCGGCGGACGACTTCGGCCACCGCTACAGCACGGTCTACGTCGCCGAGCAGGAGGACGTGCCCACCGCGCAGGGCGTCGGCCTGCGCGCCGCCACCGACTGGCCGGAGCTGACCCCGGCCGACCTGGTGGTGGTGCCGGGCTGGCGCTCCCCCGCGCTGCCCCGCGGGGCGGTGTTCTCCCGGGAGTCGCTGGACCGGCTGGTCGCGCACCACGCCGCCGGCGGCACGGTGGCCAGCGTCTGCTCCGGCGCGGACGCCCTCGGCCGGGCCGGGCTGCTCGACGGCCGGCGCTGCACCACCCACCACGACCTGCAGGACGAGCTCGCCCGGCGCTACCCGCGGGCGGCCGTCGTCCGGGACGTCCTCTACGTCGAGGACCGGCGGGTGCTCACCTCGGCCGGCATCGCCAGCGGCATCGACCTGGCCCTGCACCTGGTCGCCGTCCGGCACGGCCCGTTCGCCGCCGCCCGGGTGGCCCGCACCATGGTGGTCCACACCCGCCGCAACGGCGACGAGCAGCAGGCCAGCGCGATGCTGCGGCACCGCGCGCACCTCAGCGACGCCGTGCACCGGGTGCAGGACGTGATCGACTCCCGGTTCGCCGACCCGCTGCTGCTCACCGGGCTGGCCGCCACCGCCGGGGTCAGCGAGCGCACCCTCACCCGGCGCTTCTCCGAGGCCACCGGCCTCACCCCGCTGCGCTACCAGCAGCAGCTGCGGCTGGAGCACGCCGAGCACCTGATCACCCAGGGGGCGACGGTGGAGGCCGCGGCCCGTGCGGTCGGCTTCCAGGACGCGCGGATGCTGCGCAGGCTCCGCGCCCGGCAGGCGGCCGGCTGACACCGGGAACGCGCCCGACACCGGAGGGACACGCCCCGGGTTCCGTGCCGCCGGGTGCTGACCGCGGGGCCGGCGTCCGGCACGATGTGCTCGTCGTGATCGGGCAGGGCAGAGGGACGAGGGAGTCGGACGGGCATGAAGTACGTGGTCAAGGAGCGGCTGTTCGCGGTCGGCGACGACTACTGGATCGAGGACGGGGACGGCGAGAAGGCGTTCCTGGTGGACGGCAAGGTGCTGCGGCTGCGCGACACCTTCGAGCTGCAGGACCCGTCCGGCACCGTGGTCGCGGTGATCAAGGAGAAGGTGCTCACCGTCCGGGACGCCATGCGGATCGAGAACGCCGAGGGCGAGACCGTGGCGACCGTCCGCAAGAAGCTTTTCACGCCCTTCCGGGACAAGTACCTGGTCGAGCTGGAGGCCGGCGGCGAGCTGGAGGTCCACGGCGACCTGATCGACAAGGAGTACACCGTGGAGTCCGACGGCGACACCGTCGCCGAGATCTCCCGCAAGTGGTTCCGCATCCGCGACACCTACGGCGTGGAGATCGCGGACGGCGCGGACGTCCCCCTGCTGCTCGCCGTCGCCGTGTGCCTGGACCGGATGGTCGAGCACAACGCCTGACGTCCGGTCGGCACGTGCGCGCCGCCCTGCGGCACCGCCTCAGTTCCGGCCCGCGAAGCGGTCGGTGGCGGCCAGCAGGGCGGCGCCCGTGCCGTCGGCGTCCCACCCGTGGCCGCCCCGCTCGACCAGCACCAGCTCGGCGTCCGGCCAGGCGCGGGAGAGCTGCCAGGCGATGTCGGGCGGGCCGCTGATGTCGAGCCTGCCGGTCACCAGCACGCCGGGGATGCCGGCCAACCGGTGGGCGTCCCGCAGCAGTCCGCCCTCCGGCAGCCAGCAGGCGTGCCGCCAGTAGTGGGTGACCAGCCGGGCGAACCGGAAGCGGAACACCGGGTCGTCGTAGCGCGGGTCCGGCCGGTGCCCGTCGGCGGTGGCGACATGGGTGTCCTCCCAGGTGCACCAGTCGCGCGCGGCGCGCTCCCGGACGGCCGGGTCCGAGGACTCCAACTGCCGGGCGTAGGCGTCGGCCAGGCAGCCGTCGCGCAGTTCGGCGGGGACGCCGTCCGCGAAGCGCCGCCACTCCTCGGGGAAGACCCGCCCCATCTGCCGGGTCACCCAGTCGACCTCGGCCCGGCCGCCGGTCACCACGCTGAACAGCACCAGCTCGGTGACCCGCTCGGGGTGGCGTTCGGCGTAGGCCAGGCCGAGCGTGGAGCCCCACGAGCCGCCGAACACCAGCCACCGGTCGATGCCCAGGTGCTCCCGCAGCCGCTCCAGGTCGGCCAGCAGGTGCGCGGTGGTGTTGGCGGCCAGCGGCGTCGCCGGATCGGCCGCGTCGGGCGTCGACCGCCCGCAGCCGCGCTGGTCGAAGAGCACCACCCGGTACGCCTGTGGGTCGAAGAACCGCCGCCATCCGGGTGTGCAGCCGGAGCCGGGGCCGCCGTGCAGCACCACCGCCGGCTTGCCGTCGGGGTTGCCGCAGGTCTCCCAGTACAGGGAGTTGCCGTCGCCGACCTCCAGCATGCCGTGTGCGTACGGCTCCACCGCCGGGTACTTCGCGTCCACAGGATTCCCCTCCCGATCGTCCGGACCGGTCGGCCCGGCCCCGCTCAGAGGATGACGTGCGGCAGGAAGCGGGCGCCGACGTGGGTGATCGGCGAGTCGTGCGTCTCCCGGATGCCGAGGCCCGCGGCCTCTCCGTCCACCACCCAGGCGCCCAGCACCGGGTGGTTGCCGTCGAAGTCCGGCAGTCGGCACAGCTGCTGGTAGCAGAAGCCCTCCGCGCCGTACCGGTCCGGGTCGCCGGCCCACGCGGGCAGCAGCGTCTCGCCGTGGCCCGGTTCGACGATCCGCACGCCCGCGCCCTCCCGGCCGAGCAGCGGCTTGGCCGCGTAGCCGGTGGCGGCCAGCTCCCGCGGGCCGTCCAGGTAGGCGGGCAGCAGGTTGGGGTGGCCGGGGTGGAGCTCCCACAGCACGGCGAGCAGCGCCTTGTTGGAGAGCAGCATCTTCCACGGCGGCTCGATCCACAGCGTGGAGCCGGTGGAGCCGCCCAGGTCGACGGTGGAGAGCAGCTGCGCGCCGAACTCGTCCTCGGCCAGCCACTCCCACGGGTACAGCTTGAACGCCGAGCGGATGTACCGGTGCTGCAGGTCCACGAAGCGCCCGGTCAGCCCGTCCAGGCCGATGTCCTCCATGGCGATGGAGACCGTCTCCAGGCCGGCCTGCTCGGCGGTCTCCTGGAGGTAGAGCGTGGTCATCCAGTCCTCGCCCTCGGTGTCGCCGCGCGAGTGCGCGAAGTGCACCGGGCCGGGCGGCAGCAGGTCCTTCTGCCGCGACCAGGCGGCGACCAGCCGCTCGTGCAGCGAGTTCCACTGGTCGGCGTCGGGGAAGCGCTCCTCCATCCAGAACCACTGCGGGCTGGCCGCCTCGATCAGCGAGGTCGGGGTGTCCGCGTTGTACTCGAAGAGCTTGGCCGGGCCGGTGCCGTCGTACGCGAGGTCGAACCGCCCGTACAGCGACGGCTGCTCCTCGCGCCGCCGCCAGGACTGCGCGATCACCTCGGCCAGCCGCGGGTCGGTGATGCCGTAGTCGGCGAACCGGCCGGTCCGCACCACGTGGTCGGCGGCCTCCAGGCAGAGCTCGTGGAGTTCGTCGACGACCTCCTCCAGCGCCTCGACCTCGGGCAGCGAGAACTCGTAGTAGGCGCTCTCGTCCCAGTAGGCGTACTCGGTGCCGGGGTTGCGCGGGTCCTCGCAGACCGCGTAGATCAGGCCCTGGGCCTCGACCGCGGCCTGCCAGCCGGCGCGGGGTTCGACGGTGCGGCGGCGCACGGCGGTCAGCCCCCGCCCGAGCCGGAGCTGCCCGACGGGCAGCCGAAGCCGCCGCGCTTGGTCGCGGCCTTGTCGAAGGTGCCGCCGGCGGCGGTCAGCGAACCGGAGCCGCAGTAGTACCAGCGGCCGGCCGCGGCGGTGGTGCCGCCCCCGCAGGAGTGGTCGTCGAGCACCTTGAGGGTGCCCGGGTCGACGCAGCGCCTCGGCGTGCTGCCGCCCGAGGAGGAGCAGCCGGACAGGGCCAGTGCCAGCGTCCCCACCATGCCGAGGGCGACGACGCCCGAGCGGCGTCTGGTGGAGGAGGGGTCGGTCTGCGTCATGACGGGTGATGGTACTCAGGGCTCCCCGGAGCCGGAACCATGGGATATCTTTTGCCGGTCCTTGACACATCGCCACGGGGGAGCAGCATGAACGACATCGTCCACGGCCTGGGCATGGCCGCCGCCTACGGCGCGGTCGGCCTGGTGCTGCTGCTGCTCGGTGTCGGTCTCGTCGATGCACTGACCCCCGGCAAGCTCGGTCGGCAGATCTGGCTGGAGCGCAACCGGAACGCGGCCGTGGTGCTCAGCTCCGCGCTGATCGGCATCGGCGGCATCGTCTTCACCGCGATCATGTACACCTACGACGAGTTCGGGAAGGGCCTCGCGGCGACCGCGCTGTTCGGCCTGCTCGGCCTGGTGCTGATGGCCGCCGCGTTCTGGCTGGTCGACCTGCTGACCCCGGGCAAGCTCGGTGCCGTCCTCGTCGACCCCGAGCCGCACCCGGCGGTCTGGGTGACCGCCGCCTGCAACCTCTCGGTGGCGGCCATCGTCGCGGCCTCCATCGCCTGACGGACCCACCCCCTTCTTCCTTCAGCCCGCGGCCAGGCGCTCCGTCAGTCGAGCCCTGGCCGCGGGCCATTCGTCGCGCAGCATGGAGAAGTGGACGCTGTCCCGCCAGGTGCCGTCGGGCCGGCGGCGGTGGCGCCGCAGGGTGCCCTCGTACTGGGCGCCGAGCCGGCGGATCGCGTTCTGCGAGCGCTCGTTGAGGTGGTCGGTCTTCCAGGTGACGCGGCCCATGCCGAGGTCCTCGAAGGCGTGGGCGAGCAGCAGCAGCTTGGCCTCGGTGTTGACGGCGCTGCGCCACACCCGGCGGGCGTACCAGGTGCCGCCGATCTCGACCGACTCGTCCCGCGGGCTGGCGTCGAGGTAGCAGGTCACGCCGATCGCCCGGCCGTCGGCGGGCGAGACCACGGCAAAGGGGACGCAGGCGCCCGCGGCCGCGTCGGCGAGCCGGTGCCCGATCCGGTCGGCCATCTCCTCCTCGGTGCGCGGCGCCTCGTGCGACATCCAGCGGAACACCTCCTCGTCCCCGCCGCCCGCGGCGAACAGGTCGGGCACATGGCCCTGGGCGAGCGGCTCCAGCCGGACGTGGCGGCCGGTCAGGACGGTCGGGGCGGGCAGCTTCGCAGTCATGCCGCCGACCATAGACCCGCTACGCACTAGGTGCAATGCATTTCTGCACTAGTGCAATCGATCGGACGGCGGGCGTGCGAAGGGCCCCGCACCCGGAGGTGCGGGGCCCTTCGGCAGTGCCCTGCGGCCCTGCAGGCGGGAGCTGCCTACAGGAAGGAGTTGATCTGGATGGTTTCGGTGCGGCCGGGGCCGACGCCGATCGCGGAGATCGGGGCGCCGGACATCTCCTCCAGGGCCTTCACGTACGCCTGGGCGTTCTTGGGCAGGTCCGCGAAGGTCTGCGCCTTCGAGATGTCCTCGCTCCAGCCGGGCAGCGTCTCGTAGATCGGCTTGGCGTGGTGGAAGTCCGACTGGTTGTACGGGAGCTCCTCGACCCGGCGGCCGTCGATCTCGTACGCGACGCAGACCGGGATCTGCTCCCAGCCGGTGAGCACGTCCAGCTTGGTGAGGAAGAAGTCGGTGAGGCCGTTGACGCGGGTGGCGTAGCGGGCGATCACCGCGTCGAACCAGCCGCAGCGGCGGTCGCGGCCGGTGGTGACACCGCGCTCGCCGCCGATCCGGCGCAGCGCCTCGCCGTCGGCGTCCAGCAGCTCGGTCGGGAACGGGCCCGAGCCGACGCGGGTGGTGTACGCCTTGAGGATGCCGATGACCCGGTCGATCTTGGTGGGGCCGATGCCGGAGCCGGTGCAGGCGCCGCCCGAGGTCGGGTTCGACGAGGTCACGAAGGGGTACGTGCCGTGGTCGACGTCCAGCAGGGTGCCCTGGCCGCCCTCCAGCAGGACGACCTTGCCGGCCTTCAGCGCCTCGTCCAGGACGAGGGTGGTGTCGGCGAGGAAGGGGCGGATCTTCTCCGCGTAGCCCAGGTACTCCTCGAGCACCAGGTCGGCCGGGATGGCGCGGCGGTTGTAGAGCTTGACCAGGATCTGGTTCTTGTCGTGCAGCGCCGCCTCGATCTTCTGGCGGAGGATCGACTCGTCGAAGAGGTCCTGGACGCGGATGCCGACGCGGTTGATCTTGTCCGCGTAGGTCGGGCCGATGCCGCGGCCGGTGGTGCCGATCCGGCGCTTGCCGAGGAAGCGCTCGGTGACCTTGTCGAGGGTGCGGTGGTACGGCGTGATCAGGTGGGCGTTGCCCGAGATCAGCAGCTTGGAGGTGTCGATGCCGCGCTCGTTCAGCCCGTTCAGCTCGGAGAGCAGCACACCCGGGTCGATGACGACGCCGTTGCCGATCACCGGGGTCACATTCGGGCTGAGGATGCCGGAAGGCAGCAGGTGCAGGGCATACTTCTGGTCGCCGATGACCACCGTGTGACCGGCGTTGTTGCCGCCCTGGTAGCGGACGACGTAGTCGACGGAGCCACCGAGGAGGTCAGTAGCCTTCCCCTTGCCCTCGTCTCCCCACTGGGCGCCAACGAGCACGAGTGCCGGCACAGGCGTACACCCCTTCCGGTTGGGGCATCCTGCGGAAGACCGCAGTCTGCCCCGAGATAGACGAAGCCCCTGGCGCAATAGCGCAAGGGGCTCTTGCACCGAGAGATTACCTGAGGAAGGACCGGTCGTGTCGTCCCTGTCCACGCCCGCATCCCGCCCCGACGGGCGAGGTCCGGGGGAGCCGCTGCTGGTGCTGGTCGACCCGGCGGCCGGCCGGGCCGACGGAGAGTCGGTGCGGATCGCCCGGGACGTCCTCTGCGGGGGCGCGGACGCCAAGGTGGCGCTCCCCGAGAGCCCCTCCGAACTGGACCGCGTGCTGTCGCACCGCGGCCGCCGGCGACCGGTGGTGATCGGTTCCGATCTTGCCGTCCAGCGGCTGCTGCAGGCCCTCCACCGGCACCGTGACCTGGGCACGGACCCGGTCGGGGTGGTTCCGGTGGGTCCGCCGGAGGCGACCTCGGCCTGCCGCTCGCTCGGTGTGCCGGACCTGCCGGTGGCCGCCGCCAGGGCGGCGCTGGGCGGTGCCCCGCGCAAGCTCGACCTGGTGGTGGACGACGGCGGCGGCGTGGTGCTCGCCGAGTTGCGGATCGGGGCGGAACCCCGAAGGGCCCCGCTGTCCTTGCGTTCGCTATGGGCGAAACTCGCTGCGCCCGACCAGGCGAGCGGTTCCGACCCGGAGGGCGTCCCGCTGCGGGTCGAGGCGGACGGCGGCCGGCTGCTCGCCGACGTCCACGACCGGGTCCGACTGCTGCGCGCGCGGCCGGCCGGCGGCGAGCTCGAAGTGGAGATCGGCACCGGCGGGCCCGTCCGCCGGCTGCGCACCTCCACGCTCGGCGTGGCCGGCCGGGGCTTCGGCTACACCGCGGACGGCTGCCCGGTGGGCCCCGTCCGGCATCGGACGTGGACGGTGCATCCGGGTGCCTGGGCGCTGATGCTGCCCGCCGGGTGAGCAGGATCACGCCGCGCCCCGCCGACCGACACCCCGTCAGCCGTTGCGCCGCCCCGAAGGGCGCGCGTGGCAAGGGAGTGCGCCGCTCGCCGGAAAACGCGCCGGAGAAATGACCCGAGCTGTAAGGGGTTTTGTCTACGCGCGTTGCCATCGGTTCGGCCAATAATCCTCGGCATCCCTGTTCGGGAAGGCGTACGGAACTGCCCTAGACTCGAAGACGTGCCACGTGGTGACGGACGACTCAACCACGATCTTCTTCCCGGCGAGAAAGGCCCCCAGGACGCTTGCGGCGTCTTCGGTGTCTGGGCTCCCGGCGAGGAGGTCGCCAAGCTCACGTACTTCGGCCTCTATGCCCTGCAGCACCGCGGACAGGAATCCGCGGGCATCGCAGTGAGCAACGGCTCCCAGATTCTCGTCTTCAAGGACATGGGGCTTGTCTCCCAGGTCTTCGACGAGACCTCGCTGGGGTCGCTGCACGGGCATATCGCCGTCGGACATGCCCGCTACTCGACAACCGGCTCGTCGGTCTGGGAGAACGCCCAGCCGACCTTCCGGGCGACCGTGCACGGCTCGCTCGCCCTGGGCCACAACGGAAACCTGGTCAACACCGCCGAACTGGCGGCGATGGTCGCCGAGCTGCCCGGCGAGGAGCACGTCTCCCGCTCCGGCCGCACCGCCGCGACCAACGACACCGACCTGGTCACCGCCCTGCTCGCCGGGTACCCGGACCTCTCCATCGAGGAGACCGCCCGGCAGGTCCTGCCCAAGGTCAAGGGCGCCTTCTCGCTCGTCTTCATGGACGAGCACACGCTCTACGCGGCGCGCGACCCGCAGGGCATCCGCCCGCTGGTCCTCGGCCGGCTGGAGCGCGGCTGGGTGGTCGCCTCCGAGACGGCGGCCCTCGACATCGTCGGCGCCTCCTTCATCCGCGAGGTGGAGCCCGGCGAGCTCATCGCCATCGACGAGAACGGCCTGCGGACCTCCCGCTTCGCCGAGGCCAAGCCCAAGGGCTGCGTCTTCGAGTACGTCTACCTGGCCCGCCCGGACACCACCATCGCCGGCCGCAACGTCCACCTCTCCCGCGTGGAGATGGGCCGCCGGCTGGCGAAGGAGGCCCCGGTCGAGGCCGACCTGGTGATAGCGACCCCGGAGTCCGGCACCCCCGCCGCCATCGGCTACGCCGAGGCCAGCGGCATCCCGTACGGCTCCGGCCTGGTGAAGAACGCCTACGTGGGCCGCACCTTCATCCAGCCCAGCCAGACCATCCGCCAGCTCGGCATCCGGCTCAAGCTCAACCCGCTGAAGGAAGTCATCCGCGGCAAGCGCCTGGTGGTCGTGGACGACTCCATCGTCCGCGGCAACACCCAGCGCGCGCTGGTGAAGATGCTCCGCGAGGCGGGCGCCGCCGAGGTGCACATCCGGATCTCCTCCCCGCCGGTCAAGTGGCCCTGCTTCTTCGGCATCGACTTCGCCACCCGCGCGGAGCTGATCGCCAACGGCATGACCATCGAGGAGATCGGCCGGACGCTCGGTGCCGACTCGCTCGCCTACATCTCGATCGACGGCATGATCGAGGCCACCGCGCAGCCCAAGGACAAGCTCTGCCGGGCCTGCTTCGACGGCGAGTACCCGATGGAGCTGCCGGACCCGGCCCTGCTCGGGAAGCTGCTCCTGGAGGCCGAGATCGCCGGCAGCCAGCAGCCGCCGGCGGTGCGCGGCAAGCCCACCAGCGACCTGGACGGCGTCCAGTCGCTGATCGGCGGGCACGGCGCGGCCGACGCGCTCCGTCGCCCGTAACCATGCACGATCCAGGGGCGCGGGGGACCGCGCGGCCGGCCGGGCACCCGTACGGTGCCGGCCGGGTGCGCCGTTGCTCGCGCCCCTGACGGTCTGACCATTCCTGAAAGGGCCACCGGACAGTGACCAGCAACGAGGGCGGCGCCACCTACGCCGCCGCAGGTGTCGACATCGAGGCCGGCGACCGCGCCGTCGAGCTGATGAAGCAGTGGGTGAAGAAGGCCGACCGCCCCGAGGTCGTCGGCGGCCTCGGCGGCTTCGCCGGACTCTTCGACGCCTCCGCCTTCAAGCGCTACGAGCGCCCGCTGCTGGCCACCGCCACCGACGGCGTCGGCACCAAGGTCGCCCTCGCCTCGGCCATGGACAAGCACGACACCATCGGCCACGACCTGGTCGGCATGGTCGTCGACGACCTCGTGGTCTGCGGTGCCGAGCCGCTCTTCATGACCGACTACATCTGCGTCGGCAAGGTCGTCCCGGAGCGGGTCGCCCAGATCGTCAAGGGCATCGCCGAGGGCTGCGCCCTGGCCGGCTGCGCGCTCATCGGCGGCGAGACCGCCGAGCACCCGGGCCTGCTCGGGCCGGACGAGTACGACGTCGCGGGCGCCGGCACCGGTGTCGTGGAGGCCGACGCGCTGCTCGGCGCGGAGCGCGTCCGGGCCGGCGACGTGGTCATCGCGATGGCCGCCTCGGGCCTGCACTCCAACGGCTACTCGCTGGTGCGCCACGTGCTGCTCAACCAGGCCGGCTGGAAGCTCGACCGCCAGGTCGAGGAGTTCGGCCGCACCCTCGGCGAGGAGCTGCTGGAGCCCACCCGGATCTACTCGCTGGACTGCCTGGCGCTCGCCCGGGCCACCGAGATCCACGCCTTCTCGCACGTCACCGGCGGCGGCCTGGCGGCCAACCTGGCCCGGGTCATTCCGGCCGGCCTGCACGCCCGCCTGGACCGCGGCACCTGGACGCCGATGCCGGTCTTCCAGACCGTCGCCCGGGTCGGCAACATGCAGGCGCTGGAGATCGAGAAGACCCTCAACATGGGTGTCGGCATGGTGGCCGTCGTCCCGCCGTCCTCGGTGGACGTGGTGCTGTCCGTCCTGGAGGACCGCGGCGTGGAGGCCTGGCTGCTCGGCGACATCGTCGAGCGCGCCGACGGGCACGACGGTGCCGCGGCGCTCTACAACGCCTACGAGGGCTTCGACCTGGCCTGAGCCCGGCCCGCGGGCCCGCCCCACCCCGGGGCGGGCCCGCGGCGGGCTGCGGCCGCCGTACGGCTGCGGATACGCCGAAGACCGGCCCGGCGCTCGATGAGCGCCGGGCCGGTCCTGTGCTGGCTGTCAGGCCCGGCGGCGGGACTGCCCGTTGTCGGCAGGGTCCTCGTCGTCGTCCTCGTCGGCGTAGAGATCTGCGTACGCCGCGTAGGGGTCGTCGTCGTCCTCTTCCTCGATCGGCTCCGGCTCGATCGCGGTGGACGGAGATACGCCCAGCTCATGAGACAGACGGTTAGCGTCGAAGCCGCCGCTGTTGTACTTCAGCTGGCGGGCGACCTTCGTCTGCTTGGCCTTGGCCCGGCCGCGCCCCATGGGTCGACCCCCTCAACGGTGGGGCTCACGGCCCCGAGTCTGACACGTGTTCATGATCAGGAGCGGCCTGCCCGGAGTGGGAGAGCCGTCCCTTGGAGCATTAACGGTACCTGTTTCCGCCGCCGGACGGTACGTCGCGGGTGTGACGTGGCGCGCACCGCCGACCCCCGAAACCGGGTCTTTCCAGGTCACAGGAGGTATCTCGGGCTTCTGCAGGCTGCCCGGAGCGTGCCCGGGTCCGTCGTTCCGGTTCCGATTATCCCTCGCGAGAGGGCCCGGTATCCCCCGATCGGGCTACCAAGTGAGAATCCGGTTCCACATTGTGATCCGGAGGGGGGCGAACTCCGTTCGCCCCCCTCCGGACCCGTGCGCTCCGCCGATCAGGACCGGCGGGCGCCCGGGAGCAGAATCGAGCGCAGAGCGCTGACCTCGCGCATCCGCTTCTCGGCGAGGCGGTCCGCGGCGACCGCCGGCGGAATGCCGTCGGCGGCGGCCCGGGTGAAGATCTCCAGCGTGGTGTCGAAGATCTTGGTCGCCTTGTTCTTGGCGCGGTCGAAGTCGAAGCCCTCGATCTCGTCGGCGACCTGGATGACGCCGCCGGAGTTCACCAGGTAGTCCGGCGCGTAGAGGATGCCGCGGTCGGCCAGGTCCTTCTCCACGCCGGCGTGCGCCAGCTGGTTGTTGGCCGCGCCGCAGACCACCGAGGTGCCGGCCTGGCCGAGCTGGGCCACCGTGGCGTCGTCCAGCGCGCCGCCCAGCGCACAGGGGGCGTAGACGTCCAGCGCGGACTGCAGCAGGGCCGCGGTGTCGGCGGCGACCTCCACCTCGGGGTGGGCCGCGCGGACGCGGTTCACCGCGGCCTCGGAGACGTCCGTGACGACCACGGTGGCGCCGTCCGCGACCAGGTGGCCGACCAGGTAGTGGCCGACCTTGCCGACGCCCGCGACGCCCACGCGGCGGCCGCGCAGGGTGGGCTGGCCCCAGCGGGCCTTGGCGGAGGCGCGCATGCCCTGGAAGACGCCGAAGGCGGTCAGCACGGAGGAGTCGCCCGCGCCGCCGTACTCGGGGGAGCGGCCGGTCACGAAGGTGGTCTCACGGGCCACGATGTCCATGTCCTGGACGTAGGTGCCCACGTCGCACGCGGTGACGTAGCGGCCGCGCAGCGACTCGACGAAGCGGCCGTACGCGCGGAGCATCGCCTCGTTCTTGTCACCGCCCTCCGAGGAGGGGGCGGGGTTGCCGATGATCACGGCCTTGCCGCCGCCGAGGTCCAGGCCGGCCAGCGCGTTCTTGTAGCTCATGCCGCGGGACAGCCGCAGCGCGTCCTCCAGCGCCTCCTCCTCGGAGTCGTACTGGTGGAAGCGGGTGCCGCCGAGGGCCGGGCCCAGCGCGGTGGAGTGGATGGCGATGATCGCCTTGAGACCGGTCGACCGGTCGTGACAGAGGACGACCTGCTCGTGGCCGTCCCCGGGGGCAGCGTCCTGCCCGGTCGCGAAGATCCTGCTGAGCACACCTGATGCGGGGTGCGCGGCGGACGCGGTGTGTACGTCGGTCACTGTGGTGACTCCAGTATTTGTGGCCCGCGGCTGTGGTGCGGGCGTCTGATCGAAGCCTAGCCCCGGGGCCGTCGCCGGATCTGCCCCCTGACGGTCCCATGGACATAACGACCGAAGGCCCCCCGACGGCACCCTCCCCGGGGGCCCGCGGGCGTGCGACGATGCCGGGTGTGACCGCCGTGCGCACTTCGGTGCTCCCGCCCTACGCCGCCCAGCTGCGGGTGTACGAGCCGCTGGCCGCCTATCCGGAGCCGGAGCGGGCCCGCTGGCAGGCGTACGCGGCGGAGCACGGCCCGGACGCCGACGGGGCCGCCGAACCGGTCGCCGCGGCCGCCCTGGCCGAGCAGCGCAGGGCCCTGGCCGAGCTGGCCGGCCGCACCCCAGGCGCACTGCCGGACCGGGAGAGCGAGCGGGCCCTGGTGCGGGTCGTCGACCGGGTCACCTACATCTGCCCCTGGACGACCCGGCTGCGCAGCTGGCAGGCGCTGGAGGAGCTCCGCGAGGCCATGCCGGCCTTCCTGCTGGACACCGTGCTGCCGCCGGCGGTGCGGGCCGAGGCCGAGGCCGACCAGGCGCGCTGGCGGGCCGACCATCCGGACGCCCGGCCGTGGATCCTCACCAGCCGCTGGGAGGTCCCGGTGCGCTGGTGCCTGCCGTTCGGCGAGGAGGACCGCCGGTTCGTCCCGGCGGAGCCGGGGTCCGTGCCCGGGGCGCGGCCCGCACCGGCCTCGCTCTTCTACCTGACGCCGATGGCCCAGGCCCGGCGGCGGGTGGCGCGCGGCTACCGGGCGCTGCGGACGGCCGTGCCGGGGGCGGGCAGCGGGCCCGGCGGAGAGCTCGTGCTGGGCGTGGAGCAGGTCGGCCGCTGGCTGGAGGAGTTCCACCCGCGCTCGCTGGTGGAGCTCGACTACGGGGGCCTGGTGCACCTGCTGGGGCCGGAGGCGCTGGCGGCCGAGCGCTCGGTGGCGGACGTCGAGGCGGGCATCGGCGCGCTGCGGGCCGGGGACACGGCCGCAGCGGTGCGGGCGTACGAGTCGGTGACGGCGCGTTGGCGCCGGGTGCTGGCCCTCCGGCAGGCCAGCTGACGCGAGGTCACCGCCGCCGGGTGAGGCCGGGGGTGGAGGCGGGTATGTACGGAGGGGTCGTTCGGCCCCCGATCCCGGGGCGAAGGGCCCCGGCGGGGTCAATCCCCCTGGAACGTGACGCTACTCACCGTTGACGCGAACTTACCCCTATATGCAAAAATGGGACAACCAGCCCAAGTTCAACCTGGTGTGTCCACTTCTGGGTCGTTCTGACGGTGGTGCGTACTTTGAGGGGAAGCGGAGGGTCTGGTCGTCTCGTTACCGAATGTCACGAAATCGTGACTGTCCGCTATGAGATGGTCCATGGCCATCCGTCTCGCTTGAACCCCTGAGGGGCCAATTTAGGCGGTTTGGCCGATGGGGCTGGACGGATGGTGTAGTTGTAGACATCAGGACAAGCCGTTCGTCCTATAACCGACTCGGTCCGTGTGTGCCATTTCGGGCATCGCGGGTCAAGGTGCAGAATTTGAAGGATAGAACCGCCCTGGTTCGGTTCTCCCGAGGAGGCCGCTCATGACCGCTCGTACCCCTGACGCTGAACCTCTGCTGACGCCGGCAGAGGTTGCCACCATGTTCCGCGTTGACCCCAAGACGGTCACTCGCTGGGCCAAGGCGGGCAAGCTGACGTCCATCCGCACCCTGGGCGGCCACCGCCGCTACCGCGAGGCGGAAGTACGTGCTCTGCTGGCCGGTATTCCGGCGCAGCGCACCGAGGCCTGACAGGTCTCAGGGGTTTTCTCGAAGGGCCGTGTCCCCGACTCCGCCGGGTCGGGGGTGCGGCCCTTCGGCATGCCGGAACAGGGCATTCCCGATGGGGCTGCTGGGGGTGGGGGGAATTACTGGGAATGCGTGTGCAATTTTATATATTAAATTCCCGCCCCCGGGAGGGGGTCCTCGAGTGTCCGATCTCAAGAACGGATAAGTGACGACCATCACGCGGTCGTTATCTTGAGGTCTAGACCTAGTCCGGTGTAAGGGCTGACGTGCCGTCAGCAGGCTCGGACGGTGGGAACGACAGAGGCCCGGAACCTTACGGCTCCGGGCCTCTGCCTGTACTGCGATCCCGACGGGACTTGAACCCGCGACCTCCACCTTGACAGGGTGGCGAGCTAACCAACTGCTCCACGGGACCAGAGATTTCTGATCCGTTCGTCTGCTCTCGCTTGCGAACAAGACAGATCGTACTGCATGGCAGGCCCCCAGGTCGAACCGGCCGCCGCGGGCCCGGTCCGGGGGCGCCCGCCCCCGGACCGGAGGCGGTCACAGCGTCGCCGCGGCGGCGTCCATCGCCTTGAGGATGCGCTTCTCCGAGACGGGTGCGGGCGTGCCCAGCCCCTGGGCGAAGAAGCTCACCCGCAGCTCCTCGATCATCCAGCGGATCGCCCGGACCTCCGGCGAGGGCTCGCGTCCGGCCGGCACCCGGGCCAGCAGCTCGCCGTAGGCCTGCTGCACGGCCTGCACCTTCAGCAGGTTCTGGGCGTCCCGCTGCGGGTGGTCCGGCAGCGCCTCCAGCCGGCGGTCCACCGCCAGCAGATAGCGCTTCAGGTCGGGCAGGCGCTGCCAGCCGGTCTCCGTGACGAAGCCCGGGTACACCAGCGAGGCCAGGTGCAGCCGGACGTCGTTCACCGCGTTCAGCAGCACCGGGCTGGAGACCGACTTCAGCCGGGTGGTCGCCCGGTGGAAGGCGATCAGCGCGGTCGCCGTCTTCAGCGTGGTGTCCGCCGACAGGTCGTACAGGTCGGCGCGGACCTTGTCGTACAGCGCGGTGAACGCCGCCTCGTCCCAGGCCGGGCCGCCGTTCAGCTCCATCAGCCGGTCGATGCCCGCCGCCACGACGTCCTCGAACAGCGCGGGGATCGACCCGTGCGGGTTGTACGACAGCGCCAGCTTCGCCTGGTTGCCCAGCCGGCCCTGGATCGACTTCGCCGGGGAGTTCACCTGGAGCGCCAGCAGCCGGCGGGTGCCCGCCCACATCGCCTGCTCCTGGGCCTCCGGCGTGTCGAACAACCGGACCGCCACCGTGCCGCCCTCGTCCACCAGCGCGGGGTACGCCCGCACCGAGTGGCCGCGGGTGCGCTGCTCGAAGGTGCGCTGCAGCACCGGCAGCCCGGCCGGCCAGGAGGTCAGCCCGCCCTGCTCGATGCCGCGGCCCGAGGCGGCGCTGGACAGCGTCGCCGACAGCTTCGGCTGGAGCTGCAGGCGAAGCTCCGCCAGGTCCTTGGACTCGGCGAGCTTCTTCCGGCCGTCCACCACCCGGAAGGTGACCTTCAGGTGGTCCGGCACCCGCTCGTCGTCCCAGGCCTCCGGCGGGACCACCACGCCGCCCATCCGGTGCAGCACCCGCTCCAGCGTCGGCAGCAGCGGTTCCTGGCGGTCCTTCATCTCGCGCAGCGCCGCCGCCGCGAAGTCCGGCGCCGGTACGAAGTTGCGCCGGATCGCCTTGGGCAGCGAGCGGATGTACGCGGTGACCAGCTCGGCCCGCAGACCCGGGATCTGCCAGTCGAAGCCCTCGTCGGACACCTGGTTCAGCACCGGCAGCGGGATGTGCACGGTCACGCCGTCCGCGTCGCTGCCCGGCTCGAACTGATAGGTCAGCCTGAAGCGCAGCTTTCCCTGGTGCCAGTGGTCCGGGTAGTCGGCCTCGGCGACGCCGTCGGCCGACTCGTTGATCAGCATCGACTTCTCGAAGTTCAGCAGGTCCGGCTGCTCGTGCCGGGCCTTCTTCCACCAGGAGTCGAAGTGCCGGGTGGAGACGATCTCCTCCGGCAGCCGCGCGTCGTAGAAGTCGAACAGGGTCTGGTCGTCCACCAGGATGTCCCGGCGGCGTGCCCGGTTCTCCAGCTCCTCGACCTCGCCGAGCAGCTTGCGGTTCTCCGCGAAGAACCGGTGGTGGGTCTCCCAGTCGCCCTCCACCAGGGCGTTGCGGATGAACAGCTCCCGGCACAGCTCGGGGTCGATCCGGCCGTAGTTCACCTTGCGCTGCGCGACGACCGGCATCCCGTAGAGGGTCACCTTCTCGTACGCCAGCACCGCGCCGGCCTTCTTCTCCCAGTGCGGCTCGCTGTACGACCTCTTGATCAGGTGGCCGGCCAGCGGCTCCACCCACTCGGGCTCGATCTTCGCGTTGATCCGCGCCCACAGCCGCGAGGTCTCCACCAGCTCGGCGGACATCACCCAGCGCGGCGGCTTCTTGAACAGCCCCGACCCCGGGAAGACCGCGAACCGGGCACCCCGGGCGCCGCCGTACTCGCGCTTCTCCACGTCGAACAGGCCGATGTGCGAGAGCAGGCCGGACAGCAGCGCCTGGTGGATGCGGTCGGCATCGGGCTCGGCGTCCGGATGCGGTTCGTCGATCGTCACCCCGAGCTGCTTGGCGACCGTCCGCAGCTGGACGTAGACGTCCTGCCATTCGCGTATCCGCAGGTAGTTCAGGAACTCCGTCCTGCACATCCGGCGGAAGGCCGAGGAGGAGAGCTCCTTCTGCTGCTCCCTGACGTAGCGCCACATCGCCAGGTAGGAGAGGAAGTCCGAGGTCTCCGAGTTGAACCGGCGGTGCCGGTCGTCGGCGGCCTGGCGCTTCTCGGCGGGCCGCTCGCGCGGGTCCTGGATGGACAGCGCGGCGGCGATCACCATGACGTCACGGACGCAGCCGAGCCGGTCCGCCTCCAGCACCATCCGGGCCATCCGCGGGTCCACCGGCAGCTGGGCCAGCTTGCGGCCGAGCGGGGTGAGCCGCTTGCGGTGGTCCTTCTCCGCCGGGTCGAGCGCACCCAGCTCGTGCAGCAGGTTGACGCCGTCCTTGATGTTCCGCGAGTCCGGCGGGTCGAGGAACGGGAAGGCCGCGATGTCGCCCAGGCCCGCCGCCGTCATCTGCAGGATGACCGAGGCCAGGTTGGTGCGCAGGATCTCGGCGTCGGTGAACTCCGGGCGGGAGAGGAAGTCCTCCTCCGAGTACAGCCGGATGCAGATGCCGTCCGAGGTGCGGCCGCAGCGGCCCTTGCGCTGGTTGGCGCTGGCCTGGCTGACCGCCTCGATCGGCAGCCGCTGCACCTTGGTGCGGTGGCTGTAGCGGGAGATGCGGGCGGTGCCCGGGTCGACCACGTACTTGATGCCCGGCACGGTCAGCGAGGTCTCGGCGACGTTGGTGGCGAGCACCACGCGCCGGCTGTTCGACCGCTGGAAGACCTTGTGCTGCTCGGCCGAGGACAGCCGGGCGTACAGCGGCAGCACCTCGGTGAACTTCAGTTTCATCCGGTTCAGCGCGTCCGCGGTGTCGCGGATCTCCCGCTCGCCGGAGAGGAACACCAGGATGTCGCCCGGGCCCTCGGCCTGGAGCTCCTCCACCGCGTCGCAGATCGCCTGGACCTGGTCGCGGTCCCGGTCGACCTCGTCCTCCTCGGTGCCCTCCTCGAGGACCGGGCGGTAGCGCACCTCGACCGGGTAGGTGCGGCCGGACACCTCGACGATCGGCGCGTCGTCGAAGTGGGCGGCGAAGCGCTCCGGGTCGATCGTCGCGGAGGTGATCACGACCTTGAGGTCGGGGCGGCGCGGCAGCAGCTGCTTGAGGTAGCCGAGCAGGAAGTCGATGTTGAGGCTGCGCTCGTGCGCCTCGTCGATGATCAGCGTGTCGTACTGGCGCAGCTCCCGGTCGGTCTGGATCTCCGCCAGCAGGATGCCGTCCGTCATCAGCTTGACCAGGGTGTCCTGGCCGACCTGGTCGGTGAACCGCACCTTCCAGCCGACCGCCTCGCCGAGCGGCGTGGCCAGCTCCTCCGCCACCCGCTCCGCGACGGTGCGCGCCGCGATCCGGCGTGGCTGGGTGTGGCCGATCAGGCCCTTCACCCCGCGGCCCAGCTCCAGACAGATCTTCGGGATCTGCGTCGTCTTGCCGGAGCCGGTCTCGCCCGCCACGATCACCACCTGGTGGTCGCGGATCGCGGCAAGGATCTCGTCCTTCTTCTGGCTGACCGGCAGCTCCTGCGGGTACCGGATCTCCGGCACCGCGGCGCGGCGCTGCTCCACCCGCAGCTCGGCCTTGGCGACCTCGGCGGCCAGCTCCCCGGCGATCTTCTGCCGGGCCTCGGGGCTGCGCACCCGCCGCGTGCCGTCCAGCCGCCGGCCGATCCGCTGCTGGTCGCGGAGCATCAGCTCGGGCAGTCGGGCGGCCAGCTCCGCGATGGCGGGCGCATCGGCGGACCGGGCTACGGGAGAACTCACTGCGGGCATCCCTCTAGATTCGCAAGGAGGCACGGGCGCGCGCACCTCGGTTTTCGAGCCCCTCCAGTGTCACAGCCCGCCCGCTCGAACGGCGAACGACCCGGGCTAGGCTGCCCGTACCGAAACGATCACGAGGGGGAAACGCCGTGGCGGGGGAGTTCGACGCACACGAACGCAGGATCTGGGCGGGGCGGGCGCGAGCGTACGAGGGCAGTTTCGCGCCGCTGTGCGCGGGCGCGGTACCGGAGCTGATCGCCGCCTCGGGCGCCGGGGCCGGCACCGAGCTGCTGGACGTCGGGACGGGCCCCGGCACCGCTGCCGCGGCCGGCGTCCGGCTCGGGGCGCGGGTCACCGCGGTCGACGCCGAGCCGAGCATGGTCGAGCTGGCCGCCGCCCGGGTGCCGCAGGCCGCGGTGCGGCACGCCGTCCTGCCCGAGCTGCCCTTCGCCGACCGTTCCTTCGACGCGGTGGTCGGCAACTTCGTGCTCAACCACGTCGAGGACCCGATCGCCGCGCTCGCCGAGCTGCGCCGGGTGACCCGGCCCGGCGGACGGCTCGCGGCCACGATCTGGGCGTCCGCGGCCAACGGCGCGATGGCGGTCTTCGGCGAGGCGCTGAACGCCGCCGGCGTCGAGCGCCCGGTGTTCCCGACCGTGCCGGTCGACTTCGAGCGGACGCCGGACGGGTTCGCCGGTCTGCTGGAGAAGGCGGGCTGGGCGGAGGTCGGCGGGCGCGAGCTGCGCTGGACGTACACGGTGGCCGCCGAGGACTACTGGCGGGGCGCGGTCGGCGGGATCGCGTCCTTCGGCCAGGTGGTCGCCGCGCAGTCGCCGGAGGGCGTAGCCGAGATCAAGCGGCACTACGACCGGCTGACCGCCGAAAGGGCGGGTGCGGACGGGCTGCTGGCGGTCCCGGCGGTGGCGGTCCTGGCGGTGGGGCGCCGCTGAGCCCCGGGCGGTCGGGGGAACCCGCGGCCCGCGGTGCGGGCAGGCTCCCCCGGCATGTCCGGGTCCGATAGCCTTTTGACCGACTATCAGCCTGTCGTGAAAGTCATGGGGGAGCGGCTGTGAGTACGTGGGACGACATCAAGAAGCTCGGCAGCGCGGCGGTGGACGTCG
This sequence comes from Kitasatospora sp. NPDC051914, assembly GCF_040680995.1. Classification (NCBI taxonomy): domain Bacteria; kingdom Bacillati; phylum Actinomycetota; class Actinomycetes; order Kitasatosporales; family Streptomycetaceae; genus Kitasatospora; species Kitasatospora sp. NPDC051914. The sequence continues at coordinate 75,452 of NZ_JBFAXX010000027.1, read as the reverse complement.
TCGAGGACGTCTTCTGGGCCCCGCAGAAGATCGCACACTGGGTGCTCAGCCAGATGTTCGGCGACCCTGACGCCGAACTCGCCAAGTACGCCTCGGAGCTGGAGCAGCTGGCCAAGGAGGTGGAGGCCTTCGGCAAGGAGATCAACACCGCGCTGAGCCACCTCACCTGGCACGGCCCGGCTGCCGACGCCTTCATCACCCATGCCCAGGGACGCGTCAAGGAACTCAACACCGTGGCTGACGACCTCGAGGGCCTCGGCAAGGAGATCAAGGGTCTCGCCGACGCCTTCTGAGCCGGCCGCCGGCGCGGTCGTACCCGCCCCGGCCGCACGTCCGTCATCCACACCACACGAGGGGGAGCGCCCCATGGGCGACAAGTTCGGGTACCAGCTGCAGGAGCTGGCGAAGATCCAGAACGACTTCCAGAAGATCAACCAGCGCATGGCCGAGATGACCCAGAAGGTCGGGGCCATCAAGAGCGCCATCGGCCGGGCCGCCGCCATGGACGTTGCCGCCGGCGGCCCGCTCGGCGTCGTCAACTTCCTCGCCGTCGCCTACAACGTCGCCCGGCACCTCGAGGCGATCGAGCAGAAGGCCGACGCGCTGGAGGCCTCGAAGAAGCAGCTCACCGACCACCTCGGTGAGGACGCGCAGAAGATCAAGAAGGTCATCGCGGAGTACCAGGCCGCGGAGCGCAAGATCCTCGAGGACCTCAAGGGCAAGCACGACGGCCAGGAGAAGCCCAAGGGCCCGCACACCGGCATCGACGGCACCGGCGGCGGCGGTGGGGGCGGCAACGGCGGCGGCAGCGGGAGCGGTGGCGGCGGCCACCACAAGACCCCCGACTCCCCCCACACGGGCACCGACAGCAGCGGGAACGACGGCTCGGGCGTCACCCTGCGCCCCGGCGGCCGGCACGACGGTCCGAAGATCAAGGACCGGAGCGACGGCACCTGGAAGACCCACATGATCAACGGCAAGGGCTGGGACGACTGGAGCCCGAGCCACAAGTGGCACCCGCGCAACGGCGGCGGCGCCGGCGCCCTCGCCCAGCCGAAGCTCGAAGGCGTCTCCGACGAGCGCCGGGCGATGGTCGAGCGCGCCATGGAGCGGGTCAACCGGAAGCTCGGCTACAGCCAGGGCGCCGTCACCAACGGCTACCGCGTCGACTGCTCGGGCTTCGTGTCCGCAGCCTGGGGCCTGAACACCTCGGGCGGCGGCACCTCCACCGGCCCGCTGATCAGCGAGAGCGCCGGCATCGCCCACCACATCTCCAAGGGCGAGATGAAGCCCGGCGATGCGATGGTCGTCCACCGGGAGGGCGGCTCGCAGCACGTCGTGCTCTTCGGCGGCTGGGCGGACGCGTCGCACACCCGGATGATCGTCCTGGAGGACAGCGGCAGCCGCGGCTGCGTCTCCCGCGAGACCTCGCTCTCCGAGTTCTCCTCCTACACCGCCATCCGCAAGAACGGGATGTAGCGGTCGCGGCGGCCCGTGGCCCCCGGCGGTCCGCCGCCGGGGGCCACGGGCTTTTGGTCAGGAGCTCCAGGTCTCCCGCATCGAGGTGATGGCGCCCTTCGAGTCCACGGTGTACTCGTAGGTGTCCTGGGTGCAGACGTACCCGGCGGGCAGCTTCTCCGGCTCGGTGGCGTGCGGCGTCTCCGCGCAGGTCTTCACGTGCGCCATGCCGTCGGCGGCGGTGCCGTTCTTCACCGTCACGGTCTTCGGCTTCGCGTAGTACTCGGCCGTGAACACGGTGATCTTCGCCTCGGGCGAGACGGCGAAGGAGGTGTCCTTCTCCTCCCACTTGAAGAAGAGGCCGTTGTCCGTGCAGTTGGCGGTCACCTTCTGGGCGATCAGCTTCCCGAAGCCCTTGTCGACCGACCGGACGTGGATGACCTTGTGGGTCTTGAAGTACTCCTTGCAGTTCGGCCCGCGGCCGCCGTTGTCGTCCTCCGCGGCGCCGGTGGCCTTGCCGGCCGACGCGGAGGCGGCCGGGGCGGCCTTGTCGGCCGACGGCTCGCCTGCCGGGGTCGACGGCGCGGCGGCAGCGGTGCTGGGCGCCTGGAGCGCGGTGTCGCTCCCGGAGTCCTCAGGGCCGCAGGCGGCCGCGCCGAACGAGGTCGCGATCAGCAGAGCGGCAATGGCCGCAGGACGGATGCGCATGGCGGATTCCCCCTAGATGGCTGTCCACGGCCCGCCGTACGCCCGGCGGACCGCCCCCGGCCGCGGGCGGTCCGCCCGCGGCCACAAGTGCGCCGTGGAGCCTACTAGGTGCCGCCGACCCCGCTGCACCGCCGTCCGGCAAGGCGCCTGTCGGACCGTCGGCTGACGAAGGATCACATCCCGGCCTCGGCCTGCAGCCGGTCGCGCAGCTCGCGCAGCCGGTCCGCCGGAGCGCCGAGGCCGTTGATCCGCTGCCGCGCCGCCTCGCACCGCGGCCGGTGGTGGCCGGAGAACGCCAGGTTCGCGGACTGGTGCAGCATCCACTGGTGGTAGCTGACCAGCCGCACCGCGAGGTCGCGCACCCCGGCCAGGTCGCCGTCGGCCGGCAGCGCCCGCAGCCACCCCGCCAGCCGGGCGTAGCGCACGGACTGCCGGGACAACTGCTCCGCCAGCCCCGGGGGCACCGGACCGGGCTCCCCGCACATCGCGAGCGCGAGGTCCGCGGACACCTGCTCCTCCACCGCCTCGTCCAGCACCGCGAGCAGGGCGGCGGCCTGCGTCCGGCGGCCCAGCGAAAAGGCGGCGGGGTCGGGCAGCGGGCGGGTGCGGTTCCGTCCGAGCCCGCCCGCCAGCCGGCGCAGGACGGCAGAGGGGCCGCAGCGCCGGGGCGCTGCCGGAGCCGATTCCACGGGCACCTCCGGGCCGGGGCCCGGCGGCGGACCGCCGGCCGCGGAGCTGCGGCCGATCCCGTACCGCCGTGCCGGAGACGCCCGGCGTGCAGTTCCAGTGTGCGCCCGGCGCCGTAAGGCCCGCGTCACTCGGAGCGGGGTGCGGCACCTTCCTCCGGCCGGCCCGTACGGCGCCGGGAGCGGGCCTTCAGCGCCCCCGCCACCAGTGCGCGGACCGGCAGCGGCGGCCGACGGACGCCGAGCGCCTCGCGCAGCGGTGCGTCCAGCAGGGCCGCCGCGAACACCGGGACGAGCGGTGCCAGCCGCCGCGGCAGCCGGGAGGCCAGCAGGCCGCGGGCCGAGGCCCACAGCTCCCTGCCCGCCGGGGTCGGCTCGAAACGGCGGCGCTCGAAGCCGCGCATCCATTCCTCGGTGCCGGCGAGGCCGCCGCCGGGCGGCTCGGGCAGGCCCAGGGCGGCGGCGAGCTCCCGGTGGAAGGCGTACGCGGCGTCCCGCTCGGCGGGTGTCGTGGGACGGGGCCCGTACGCGTCCGCGAAGCGCAGCGGGCAGACCGTGAAACAGGCCAGCACGTAGTGCATCAGCTCCGGCGTGATGTCCGGGCGGTCGTGGATCCGCCGCAGCGCGGCCACCACCTCGCGGCCCTCCGCACTGTCCGGGCCGCACCCGATCAGCGTGAACATCGCCGCACCGGTCGCCTTGCCCCGCGCCTTCGGCTGCCCGGTGACCCGGCCGGTGCCGTGCAGCACCGCGGCGATCTCCGGCACCGCGAACGTCCGGACGAAGCCCAGGGTCAGCCCGGCCTTGCACTCCTCCGGCATCACCTCCAGCACCAGCCGGGCGTACGCGTCGCGCGGGCCCGCGGGGCGGGGGCCGCCGGCGGCGTCCGGGTCGAGCGGGTCGTCCGGTTCGGGTGCGCTCACGGCGTCCGGGCCGTGGCGAGGGCCTCTTCGGTGAGCGGGCCGTCGAGTCCGCGGGCGACGCGGACGAGGTGCGCCCGCTCCTCGGCGGGGTCGGCGTCGAGGCCGGGCAGCGCGGCCTGCTCCTCGCGGGGCCTCGGCGGGCGCCCGGCGTCCAGCGCCGCGACGGCGGACCGCAGCCCGGCGGCCACCACCAGGGCGGCGCGCTCGGCCTCGTCCAGCCCGGCCCGTTCGGCGATCCGCAGGCCTCCGTCGACCACGGCCGGGTCCACCCAGGGACGCAGGGTCAGCTGTCCGTCCCGGATCTCCAGGCCGCGCCGGGTGGTGCGCCACTCCAGGTCGCGCAGGGCCAGGCGCTCCGTCCAGCGGGCCGGCGGGGCCTCCAGGGCGAGGCGGCGGTCCGCCCGGTAGACGAGGTCCCAGAGCGGGCGCAGGGCCCGGTAGTCGCGCCGCCGGCGGGCCCAGGCCGCGCCCGCCGGGCCGGCGAAGCCGGCGGTGATCAGCAGGGCGCCGGCCGCCGCGAAGGCGGGCCCCGCCGCGGTGCTCAGCCAGTCGAGACCGCCGGTGCCGGCCGCAGCCGCCGCGATCGCCGTGATCTTGCAGAGCACGTACCCGCAGGCGGTGACCGAGCCGTACGCGATCAGCCGGATGCCGCGGCGCAGCCAGCCGTCCGGCAGCCGGGCCGCGTGGCCCAGGCAGACCCGTCCGATGTCGACCAGCGCGAAGGCGAAGACGCCCTGGTAGAGGGCGAGGAAGCAGGCGATCGCGGGCACCGTGGCGAAGGTGGTGTCGAAGGTCAGCGGCGTCTCCGGGCTGCCGGCCCGGCCCGCGGCGAACAGCACCGCCATCAGCGGTGCCAGCACCGCGAACACCGCCAGGCGCTGCCGTATCCGGCGCCGGGTGACCGCCGAGGAGGCGTCCCAGATCCGGTCGCCGGAGCGCTCCCCCGGGGGCGTCCAGATCAGCGCCAGCACCACGGTCGCGGCCGAGAAACCGGTGATGCCCAGGTAGACCAGCAGGGTCGCCAGGTTGCCGACGTGCGCGACCCGGTCGATCAGGCGGTACACGACGGGTGCGGCCATCAGGAAGGAGGTGGCCGGCGAGGCGATCGCCAGCGCCACCACCAGCAGGCCCGCCGAGGGGTCGCGGCGCCACGCCCGGACCTTGAGGCAGGCCACCGCCCAGGCGGCCGCGCCGATCGCCAGGTAGACGGCGTTGAACGGCGCCTCGGACACCGCCGGGGCCGCGGAGGCCGCGGCAGCGGCGTACGGCTCAGACATGCTGCCCCTTGCGGTGCTCCAGGGCGGGCGCCAGCTGCGAGGTCGTTCCGGCGCCCGGTGCCAGGACCAGGATCCGCAGCAGTTCGGCCCCCAGCACCTCGGCCTCCTCCTCGGCGGCGTCGTCGTAGTGCGAGCGGCCCAGCACCAGCCGCAGCACGGCCGGATCGATGGTGGGCAGCTCCACCAGCTCGGCCTCCGCGCCGGGCGGCGGGGCCTCCGGCAGGTGCCCGCACAGCAGGTGGGCCAGTTCGTGGCAGATGATGTGCGCCTGGTGCAGGCCGGAGGTCTCCTGCTCGAAGTGGACGACGTCCTCGTCCGGGAGCCGCTCGACGAAGCCGGACGGCTCCCCCACCCGCATCCGGCGGGGCGACAGCCGCACCGGTCGGCCCGAGCGCTCGGCGACCGCCGCGCACAGCTCCTCGACGGTGCTCAGCGGCGGCAGTCCCAGCTGCCTGGCCACGCCCCTCATCCGGCGGCGGGTACGCCCCACACCTCGCACGTGCTCCCCCTCGGGAAGCCGCCAGTGGCCCAGCGGCGTCTGCTGCCCGGTCACGCCGCTCACGCCACCGGGTCACCGTCGTCGGGCAGTCCGACCGCCCGGCGCAACTGTTCCACGACGGTGAGTGCCGCGTCCTGCATCTCCGGCGGAAGGCCGGCCGCCCGCATCGCGATCCGCTCCACCCGGGCGTCCCGCAGCGCCTCGATCCGCTGCAGGTCGCGCTCGACGGCCTGCGCGGTCGCCGAGTCGCTGAAGTAGTCCAGCGGGACGCCGAAGAACTTGGCGATCTTCACGGCGTTCTCCAGGCTCGGCTTCTGCGTGCCCTTGCGGAGGTTGCCGATGTAGGTGCCGCTCAGCCCGGTGCCGACGGCGATCTCGGAGTCCCGCCAGGGGCGGCCGAGGTCCTTCGGGTAGATCACCTTGATCAGGCGCCGGAAGCGGGCCGCGAAGTCGGGGGAGCCCGACGGCTCCGCACCCTCGCCGGACGGCCCGCCGGAGCCCGCCGGTCGCGCAGATTCGGTGGACATGCGCGGATCATAGAACGATCTGACGCTCCGCCAGTATCCCCCGGGTGCACCGACTTGCACGATCGTTGAGGGATAAGTGCCCGAACGGTGCACGACGCGTGCCGGTATCCGGGAGCAGCCCCCATCACGATCCACGATAGTTGACAGGCCATCACGCATTCAGCAGGATCGACCACACCGGCCCGCCGGTGCGCGGCCGAACCGCCGTCACCCGGCCCCGCAGACTCCGGAGCGCCGCTGCCCCACGGGGGTGGGCAACGGCGCCCGGCACCGCTTCCGCCCGCGGCGCCCCCACGGCGCCCCCGCCCCCGGCCCGCCGCTCCACCGATCGGTTGTCCCGCAAACGCCGCCGGGGCCGTCGGTACGTGCACTACTGTGCGTCGGATGCCCGCCCGGTGTGCGGGCCGGGCCGGAACGGAGATGGTGCGCGCCATGGTTCTGCTGACTCCCCCCGGGCCGCTGGTGGCGGCCGACTGGCTCGCGGAGCGGCTCGGCCGGCCCGGCCTGGTGGTGCTCGACGCCAGCGTCGGGGTGTACCGCGGCATCCGGCGGCCGATCCCGGGCGCCCGGGAGTTCGACATCGACGGCGCGCTCTCCGACCTCTCGGACCCGCTGCCGCACACCATGCCCGCCCCGGAGCAGTTCGAGCGCGTGGTGCGGGCGCTCGGGGTGCACGAGGACAGCGTGGTGGTGGTCTACGACAACGCGGGCATCTACTCCAGCGCCCGCGCCTGGTGGATGCTGCGCGCGATGGGCTTCGACCGGGCCGCCGTCCTCGACGGCGGGCTGCCCGTCTGGGAGGCCGCCGGGCTGCCGCTGGCGGCGGCGGGCGCCGAGGAGGAACCGCCCGCGCCGGGGACGTTCACGGCCAGGCCCCGCCCGGGGCTGCTGGTGGACCGCCACGCGGTGGCCGGGGCACTGGCCGACGACGCCTGCGCGGTGCTCGACGCCCGCAGCCGCGAGCGCTACAGCGGCCGGGTCGAGGAGCCCCGGCCGGGCCTGCGCCGCGGCCACATCCCCGGCGCGGTGAACCTGCCCTTCCCGGACCTCCAGGAGGACGGCCGGATGCGGCCCGCCGGGGAGCTGAAGGCCCGGATCGCGGCCGCGGCCGGCGGCCGGGAGAAGCTGGTCCTCAGCTGCGGCTCCGGGGTCACCGCCTGTGTCCTGGCCCTGGGCGCCGAGCTGGCCGGCTACCGCGACGTCGTCGTCTACGACGGCTCGTGGAGCGAGTGGGGCCGCCCGTCCGACCTCCCGGTGGAACAGGGCCCCGGGCCGCGCTGACCCGTGCCGGGGACGCCTTTTCAGGCCGAGCCGGGCGGTTGATGCTGCCTGGTCCGGGCGACTGTGCCGTCCACGGAAGGCCGCAGGGGGATGCCACCGTCCGGGGCGGTCGGCCTCGGCACCGTCGCCGCACGTCGCCGTGCTCCTGATGGATCGAGTCGATGACCGTCCCGCCCCCGCGCCGGTCGGCGTCCGAGTCGACCGGTGTGCCGAGGGTCACAAGAGGAAGAGCCTGGGGAAGGGCGCGGGGAGCCGCTCCGTCCGTGAGCCGAAGTCGACGAGCACGGCGATCTCGCCGTCGCCTTCGGCGCCGATGACGCGGCCGAGGCCGTACTCGTCGTGCGTCACACGGTCTCCGACGGCGAATTGCTTGGGCGGTGGCGGGGCCGGAGCCCGGCGGAAGGGGCTGGTGGGCAGGTGGCGCCGGGGCGCGGCTGGATTCGTCATTTCGGCCAGTATGCGCCCGATTTCGACGGGTGGGAGGTTCGAGCCGCCGAATATTTTTGGATCTCGGCCGGCGGGCGTGAACGACGGTGTGCACTCCCGGCGAACGGGGGAGCCGCGGGCGCGGACGAGTGCCTGGCGCCATCGCCGGTCGGGGCCGCGTCGGTGAACCGGCCGAGGAGAAATCCCCCGTTACGGTTCGGACCCTGCTACAGTCGTGGTAGTTGCAGTTGTGGTTCCCATGAACTTTGTGTGCGCCTGCTGGTTGTGACCGCAGGCGCATTTTGTTTCCCGGCCATTCCCCGGGTGGGTCATCATCGCGGCGACGCGGAACTTGCGACCTGTGGGTTTCGGACGTCCCATTCGAAGGATATTTTTATGGCTAACGGCACTGTGAAGTGGTTCAACTCGGAAAAGGGCTTCGGCTTCATCGAGCAGGAGGGCGGCGGTCCTGACGTGTTCGCCCACTACTCGAACATCAACGCCAACGGCTTCCGTGAGCTGCTCGAGGGCCAGAAGGTCGAGTTCGACGTCACGCAGGGCCAGAAGGGCCCGCAGGCGGAGAACATTCGCCCGCTCTAGTACTTCCCGCTGCTCGGCCCCTGCCGGGCAGCCCGGGCCCGCACCGCGCACTCGCACGGTGCGGGCCCTTCGGCTTTTCACCGGTTGACGTTCCACCGCTGGTCACGTGCGCGTTGACGAGGTGTGAGGGCGTACTGCTCCACCGTCCACGCACTGCTCCTCGAAGTCCCGGCCCGTTCTTGCGAGTTCCGCGCGGTCTCACGCCGCGGAGTCTTCCAGGCAGTGTGCCGCTCCCAGGAAGGTTCCGCATGATGCGTTCCACCGGTTCTTCGAACGGGACTTCCGGCTCGCGCCCGGCCCCCCGCCCGATGATCCCGCCGACCGCCGGCCGCCGGCACGGGGTCGCTCCGCCGTCCGGTACCACCTCGGCGCTGCCCCCGGTCGGGTCGTTCGGCGGAATGGACCTGCCGGGCGCGCTGCTTGCGGCGCTGAGCCGGCAGGGCGTCACCACGCCGTTCCCGATCCAGGCCGCAACGCTGCCGAACTCGCTGGCGGGCCGCGACGTCCTGGGGCGCGGACGCACGGGCTCCGGCAAGACCCTCGCCTTCGGGCTGCCGCTGTTGGCCCGTACCGCCGGACGCCGCGCCGAGCCGCGCCGACCGCTGGCCCTGATCCTGGTGCCCACCCGTGACCTCGCCCAGCAGGTCGCCGACGCCCTCCTCCCCTTCGCCCGCTCGGTACGGCTCCGGCTGGCCACCCTCGTGGGCGGCATGCCGATCCACCACCAGGCACTGGCTCTGAACCGTGGGGCCGAGGTCGTCGTCGCCACCCCCGGTCGGCTTGCAGACCTGGTTCAACGAGGTGACTGCCTGCTCGACGACATCACCGTCACGGTCCTCGACGAGGCCGACCAGATGGCCGACATGGGATTCCTCCCGCAGGTCACCGCGCTGCTCGACAGGGTCGACGCGGACAGTCAGACGATGCTGTTCTCCGCCACCCTCGACCGCAACGTCGACCACCTGGTGCATCGCTTCCTCAAGGACCCGGTCACCCACTCGGTGGACCCGCCGGCGGCTGCGGTCAGCACGATGGATCACCACGTGCTGTACGTCCAGAACTCCGACAAGCGCTCCGCCGTTGCCCACATCGCGTCCCGTGACGGTGGCGTGATCATGTTCACCGAGACCAGGAGCGGAGCCGACCGCCTGGTGGAGGACCTGCTGGCCAACGGGGTGAAGGCAGCCGCGCTGCACAGCGGCAAGTCGCAACCGCAGCGCACCCACACCCTGGAGCAGTTCCGCGCGGGCGCGGTCACCGCGCTGATCGCCACCAACGTCGCCGCCCGCGGCATCCACGTCGACGGCCTCGACCTGGTCGTCAACGTAGACCCCCCGGTCGACCACAAGGACTACCTGCACCGCGGCGGCCGTACCGCCCGCGCCGGCGAGTCCGGCACGGTCGTCACCCTCGTGCTGCCCAACCAGCGCCGTGGGACGGCGCGCATGATGGCCGCCGCCGGCATCACCCCCGAGTCCGCCCGTGTCCGGCCCGGCGACGAAGTACTCGCCCGGATCACCGGTGCGCGCGTACCCACCGGAGTGCCCGTGGTGGTACCCGGCCTTGCGGCCGAACACCCCCGCCACGCCGCCGGTCGCAATCGCGGCGCTCGCCCCGCGTCGGGCGTCCGAAAGGCCCAGGAGGCCCCGGGGCGCCGCGGCGGCCCGCCCCCGCGGTCCCCACGCGGTGCATGAGCGGGGCGGCCCGTCGGGCGACAGGGGAGGCGGGTCCGCCGTCCCCGGCGCCGGAGTGGCCGTCCGCCGTCGCGTTGGCGTCGGACGGCATGGAAAATGCCCTCGAAGCGAGCTGCTTCGAGGGCATCGTGCCTGGTCAGGCGATGTGGCCAGGGCCGGGGTCGAACCGGCGACCTTCCGCTTTTCAGGCCAAGCCGGGGTGTCGAGATGCCCTGGTTTGAGCGCTTCCGCCGTCCGCAGAAGTGCGGCTTCGGACGTCATCGCGCACGGCGGTTGGCGTCAGCGTTGGCGTCAACCGGAGTCTCGGGATCGGACTGTGCTCGTCAACCGAGGGTGCACAGTTGCCGGTTGATCTCACGCAGGTCGAAGTAAGCCGGGTCGAAGTCGGCTGCTGTCTTGAGACCGAGCCAGCGAAGCAGGTCCTCGTGCTCCGGGTTGGCGGAGTCCTGGAGGGTTTGCTTGAGGTCCTCGTACCCGCCCGGGCCGCCGCAGTCCTCGGGTGGGCAGGCGCCCGCGCCGTCCACGCAGACGGGGTAGTGGTGGCCCGCCTCGGCGGTCATCCGGCGCTCGACGGTGATGCTGTGCTCCCACGAGTCGCCGAAGTCGTAGTCGTAATCGAGGTGCGCACCTTCCTTGACCAGGACGTCCAGGACAACGGTGGTCTCGTCGACGAAGTCGAGTTCAGAGGAGCGGCGTCCGTACTGGACGCCATCCGCGCTGAACGCGTGCAGGTGACAGTTCTGCCAGCCCATGACGGCCTGGATGACCTGGTGCAACCTGTCGAGGCGGATGCCTGCCGGTACCTGGATGAGACGCCAGACCGGAGGCTGGTCCACGTCGGAGAGCTGGATGCGGAGCTGGTAGACCGGGTCGCCGGGGCGCGGCTCCCCGCGAAGCCGGGCCAGGGCTGCACGGCCGGCCGCGGTGAATGCGACGGCGTCACCGGTCGGTTCGACGGCGCCGAGGCCCTTGAGCACGGTGAGCAGGCGCGCCACGTCACGATCGTTGCCCCGGCGCAGGAGGCCGAGACGGTCCTCCGGAAGGCCATCGAGGACGAAGAACTCGGACAGCGTGTCCCACACCGCAGTCCGCAGTCTCTGCTCCGGCACCGGAAGGTCGGCGGCGTAGAGGCCCGTCAGTACGGCCTGCAGCCCGGCGGGGTACTCCTCCGCGAGCATCGAGCCGAGCCACCCGGAGGGGAGCACCGCCTCACCGATGCGCGGCAGGGCCTCGAACAGCGCGTCGAGGAGGCGCTCGGGGTCCTCCACTACGCGCGCGTTCTTCTTGACGGGCACCAGGCGCCCGTTGGCGACCCGAAGCAGCCGGGCCGCCCTGGCCCACTCCACCAGCAGGTTCAGGTGGTACAGCTCCTGGCTGGACTTGGTCTTGAAGGTCCTGTCACCGATGGCCGGATCGACGGTGTCGCCGGTCTCCAGAAGAGTGACCAGGGCCCGCGCGTCGGCGAGGGTGACCTTACCCGTCTGGGTGAGCTTGCGCCCCGCGCCGATCCAGCTGACGAGACCTCGGATCTGCTCGACGGTGCGTGGCTGCTCGGATTCCATCATCGGTTCCTGTCTGCCTCGGGCTTGACGGATTCCATCATCGAGGATCGGCAGACCCGCTAGGGTCGCGGCGATGAGCGAGTACCAGTACTACGAGTTCCTGGCGATCGACCGGCCGCTGACCCGCGAGGAGCAGGACGAGCTGCGATCGCTGTCCACCCGGGCCCGGATCACCGCGACCAGCTTCACCAACGAATACCGGTGGGGCAACTTCCGCGGTGATCCGAGGCGGATGGTGGAGCAGTACTACGACGCTCACCTCTACCTGACCAACTGGGGCACCCACCAGGTGATCCTGCGGGTGCCCAAGGGGCAGCTCACGCTTCGGGCGCTGGAGCCGTACTGCTTCGACGAATGTGTCGAGGCATGGACGACCGGGACCCACCTCGTCCTGGACCTGCGCAGCGAGGACGAGAGCGGGGACTGGGAGGAGGGCGCCGAGGACTCGCTCGGTGCCATCGCGGGGGTTCGGGCCGAGCTGGCTTCTGGGGATCACCGGGCCCTGTACCTCGCATGGCTGTCCGGCATCGGCGCCTGGGCACTCCAGGACGACGACGAGGATGAGTATCGGGCAACGCTTGAGCCCCCGGTCCCGGCTGGGCTCGACCGGCTCACCGCTCCGCAGCGAGCGCTCGCGGACTTCCTGCGCGTCGACGCCGACCTGCTGGCGGTCGCCGCCCAGGCCAGCCCGCCCACCCCCGCACCTCGGAAGAGGCCCGGGAAGAAGGAGTTGGCGCCGCTGATCGCCGCGCTTCCCGAGACGGAGAAGGACGATCTCCTGTTGCGCCTCGCGCTGGGTGATGAGCATCAGCTGGGAGCCGAACTCGTGCGCCGGCTGCGCGGCGAGCCGCCCGTCGCGACGGTGCCGGGGCAGCGCTCAGCCGCAGAACTGCTGGATGCCGCGCACACGCGAGTCACCGAGCGCCGGCAGCGCGGTGAGCGGGGTCGAGTCGAGGCACGGGCGAAGAAGCTGACCACCCTGGCTGCCGAGGAGGAAGCGATCTGGCACGAGGTCGAGAACCACGTCGCCCGTAAGCAGGCCGCCCGCTACGACACCGCCGTGGCCCTCCTGGTCGAGCTCCGTGACGCCTGTGATCACGTCGGACGCGGCCTGGAGTTCCGGCAGAGGCTCGCCGCGCTCCGCGACCGGTACCGGCACCTGCCCGGCCTGCTGCGCCGACTCGACGACCGGGCCCTGCGGGGCTGACGCCCGTCCTTGCCGCGTTAGCGCGCGCCGAGGGACACCGGTGAGCCTGGGCTGCAATTCGGCAGCCGGGGTCAGTGCCCCTCGGTCCAGAACTGCTGGAGTCGCGCGATCGCCTGGGTCTTGTCCAGCTCGGCTACCTGGTCCTCGGTGAGTCCGACGCGGTTGATCAACATGTAGACCAGATCAACTGGAAGCGCCTCGCGTTGTGGCTCAGGCGCGCCTCGATCGGGAAGTGTGCCGTCCAGGACGCACGGCCAGAAGACATCCTCCGTCACGTCCAGCTGATCGCGGAGGACGTGCGCCCACATGCTCGCGCCGTACGCGGTGCGGTCGACCGGATGCGATACCCGAGTGCGCAGGATCCCCCCATCGGGGAGCCCGAACTCATAGGTGATGTGGTGGGTACCGGTGCGGCCGCGCGCGTCACGTACGCGGTCCCAGCCTTCGACCCTGCAGAACTGCTCGTGTCGTTCGCGTGTCGGCTGAGGCCAGGTCACTTCGCGACTCCGAGCAGCCAGTCGCGGAGCTGCGCGTCGTCGCTGAGACCGATCAGCTGAACCAGGCCCCAGTTGTCGCGGTGGTTCGGAGCGCTCAGGAGTCGGTCCTGCCAGTCCTCCGCATACTCGCGGAGCGCGTCGACCATCTCGTCGATGGCCTCATCGAACGTGCTGCCGTCCGCGGCGACCGGGAGGCCAGGGAAGAACACCGACCAGCCGCCGCCCTCTGCGACCACCTCGGCCTTGGACGGACACAGCAGCGTGAGCGCGTGGCGCAGCCGCCCCGCGTCGACTACCGCGGCGTACCCGGTGTCCCGGCGAACGGTCGCGACCCGGCCTTGCCCTGCCGCGTCGAGCAGGTCCTTCAGGTGTGCGCGGGCTTCGGTGTAGCTCTCGTAGTGGACCGCTGTCATTGGGAGCCTCCTCGTCCGAGAACCAGGGTCGCGCCCGCTGTGAAGTACGTCAAGTACGTCACGTACTCGCCTTCGGGCAGAGGACGGCGACCGTCCGCCGTGCCGTTGGCGTCAAACGACACAAAAATGCCCCCGAAGCGATCTGCTTCGAGGGCATCGTGCCTGGTCAAACGCGGTGGCCAGGGCCGGGGTCGAACCGGCGACCTTCCGCTTTTCAGGCGGACGCTCGTACCAACTGAGCTACCTGGCCGTACTGCACCGTCTCTTGCGAGACGAGCGATCCCGACGGGACTTGAACCCGCGACCTCCACCTTGACAGGGTGGCGAGCTAACCAACTGCTCCACGGGACCTGGTGCGGAAAAATTCCGCTCAGGCCTTGCGGCACTGCACTGTACTACGGTAACGCGTGCCCCCAACGGGATTCGAACCCGTGCTACCGCCTTGAAAGGGCGGCGTCCTGGGCCACTAGACGATGAGGGCTTGCGGCCCCCCGGGCTGTTATCCAGCGTTCGGGGACGTCGAGAAGCATATGGGATGCCGGGCGGGAACACCAAAACGGTTTCCGCCGCCGTGTCCGGTGTCGCGTCCCGGGCCGGCTCTGACCCGGGCGGCGGACGGTCAGGACCAGCCCAGCTCGTGCAGCTCGTGGTCGTCGAAGCCGAAGTGGTGGGCGACCTCGTGGATCACCGTGGTCCGCACCTCGTCGACGATCTGCTCGTACGACTCGCAGTACCGCAGCGTGGGGCCCATGTAGATGATGATCCGGTCGGGCAGCACCCCGGCGTACCACTCGCCGCGCTCGGTGAGCGGGGTGCCCTCGTAGAGTCCGAGCAGGTCGGGGGCGGACGGGTCCGGCTCGTCCTCGACGAAGATCGCGACGTTGTCCATCATCGCCGCGAGCTTCGGGGGGATCTGGTCGAGGGCGTCGGCGACCAGCGTCTCGAACTCGTCCCGGGTCATCTCCACCGCCTCATTGTCGGGTGTGCGGTGACGGTGTGCCAGGTGATCGGCGGGGGTGATTCACTTGAGTGTGCGCTCGGACCCGGCAGACGGAGTCGCGGCGGCGTCGCGGGAGTCCGCCGGCGCCCGTCCGCCGGTGCTGCGCGGGCAGGGCCCGACCATCGCCGTGGTGGCACTGGGGGGCGCACTCGGCGGCTCCGCGCGGTACGCGGCCGCGCTCGCCTGGCCGACCGGGACGGACGCCTTCCCGTGGACGACGCTGCTGGTCAACACCCTGGGCTGCGGTGTGATCGGCGTCTTCATGGTGCTGATCACCGAGGTCGGCACACCGCACCCGCTGCTCAGGCCCTTCTTCGGCACGGGCGTCCTGGGCGGCTTCACCACCTTCTCCACGGCCACCGTCGAGGTGCAGAGCCTGGTCGACCACGGCGCACCGGCCCGCGGGCTGGCCTACCTCGCGGCGACCCTCCTGGCCGCGCTCGGCTCGGTCTGGGTCGCGGCCGCGCTGACCAGGCGCCTGTTCGTCCGGCGGCCGGTGTGAGCCGGGCACCGGGCCCGGCAGTCGGGAGGACGGCATGACCAGGCTGAGGGGCACCGCACTGCGGCTGACCGTGCTGGTCGGCGAGAACCACCGCCACCGCTCGCGGCCGCTGTACACCGAGGTGGTGCACCGCGCGCACGCCGCGGGCCTGGCCGGCGCGAGCGTGTTCCGCGGGATCGAGGGCTTCGGCGCCTCCTCGATGATCCACACCGCCCGGCTGCTCTCGCTCGGCGAGGATCTGCCGGTGGCCGTGGTCGTGGTGGACGCGGCGGAGCGGATCAGGGCCTTCCTGCCGCAGCTGGAGGACCTGTCAGGGCTCGGGCTGGTGCTGCTCGACGAGTGCGAGGTCGTCCGGGGCTCGGGCGGCGGGGAGGACCGCCGGTGACCTGGCTGCTGGTGATCGCCGGCGCGGCCGTCGGCGCCCCGCTGCGCTACCTGACCGACCGGGCCGTGCAGTCCCGGCACGACTCGGTGTTCCCCTGGGGCACGTTCACCGCGAACGTGGTCGGCTGCCTGGTGCTCGGGCTGCTCACCGGTGCCGCGGCCGCCGGCGAGGCCTCCTCCGACCTCCGGCTGCTGCTCGGCACCGGGCTGTGCGGGGCGCTCACCACGTACTCGACGTTCTCGTACGAGACGCTGAGGCTGGCGCAGGCCGGTGCCCGCTTCCTGGCTGCCGCGAACGTCGCCGGGAGCGTGCTGGCGGGGCTCGGTGCGGCGTACGCGGGGACGGCGCTGGCGCACGCGTTCTGGGGCTGAGCCCGAAGAGGTGCGCGGGCCGTGTCCGCCGGGGTGTCCCGCGCGTTGGGCACCGGAGGGCAGTGGGCCCGGGTGGGCGGCGAGAGGTGGCTCGGGTGGTGGCTCGGGTGAGGACAGGGGTGCCGGCGATCGGCACGGCCGGGAAGGGCGGACCGGCGGCCGGCGCGAGGCGCCGGCGCGCGGTGGCGGGTGCCGTGATGGCGGCGCTCGCCGGGCTGGGGCTCAGCGGATGCATGGCGGTCGGCGGCGGGTCGACCGAGCTGCAGTCCAGCGACCGGCAGGCCGGGCAGGGCGATGCGGCGGGCGGCTCCGGCGCCCCCGGTGTGCGGCCGGCCGACGGGAAGCACGCGCCCCGCGGCGGGGCGCGGCCGTCCGCCGCGGGGCGGACGGGGGCGGCGTCCTCCGGGGCGGCGGCCGGCAGCGCGGGCGCGGCGCCGTCCGAGGCCGTCCCGCCGGAGCCCGGGCCGTCCGCCCCGGTGCCGGCCAACCGCAGCGTGGAGACCCCGACCCCGCACCCCTCGCCGTCCGGCCCGGCGCCCTCCGCCACGTCCGCGCCGGAGCCGTCCGGGAGCCCCACCTCCGCGCCGTCCGACCCGGGGCCGATCCCCAGCCTCCCCGGTTCCTCCGGCTCCGGCGGTGGATCACCCGACCATTGACCGGCTGGCCAGCGCGTTTGCCTCCGATCCCCAGGCTCCTCTATGGTGGTAGATCGTTCGTTTGATCCATTTGACTGGCGCCTCCATTCCCAAACCGGCGCCCTTGGCGCGTTCCGGCGATCCGTGGCTGACCGCATAGAGGCGGTTGTGAAACAGAACCCCGGACTTTGGCGCGTGCCACTTCCGGAAGGTTTTGAATGTCTCTCGTTGACGACGCCCGCTTCGCCATGCCCGCGAACGGTATCGACGCCGCCGACACCACCGACCCCGCCGAGCTGCTCGACGCCGTCGAGCCCGCCGACGCGGACACCGACACCGCGAGTGCCGAGCCCACCGTCACCTTCGGCGACCTGGGCCTGCCGGACGAGGTCGTCCGCGCCCTCGCCAAGCGCGACGTCACCACGCCGTTCCCGATCCAGGCCGCGACCATCCCGGACGCCCTGGCCGGCAAGGACGTGCTGGGCCGCGGCCGTACCGGCTCCGGCAAGACCCTCAGCTTCGGCCTGCCGCTGCTGACCCGCCTCGCCGACGGCGAGCGCACCCGCGCCAAGCACCCCCGCGGCCTGATCCTGGTGCCGACCCGCGAGCTGGCCATGCAGGTCGCCGACGCCCTGGAGCCGTTCGGCTCGGTGCTGGGCCTGCGCCTCAAGGTCGTCTGCGGCGGCACCTCGATGTCCAACCAGATCTACGCCCTGGAGCGCGGCGTCGACGTCCTCGTCGCCACCCCGGGCCGCCTGCGCGACCTGATCAACCGCGGCTCCGCCAAGATGGACGACGTCCGCATCGCCGTTCTCGACGAGGCCGACCAGATGGCCGACATGGGCTTCCTGCCCGAGGTCACCGAGATCCTCGACCTGGTGCCGGCCGGTGGCCAGCGCCTGCTGTTCTCCGCCACGCTGGAGAACGAGATCGACACCCTGGTGAAGCGCTACCTGAACAACCCGGTCACCCACGAGGTCGACCCGTCCGCCGGCGCGGTCACCACCATGACCCACCACATCCTCGTGGTGAAGCCCAAGGACAAGGCGCCGATCACCAACGCGATCGCCGCCCGCAAGGGCCGCACCATCATCTTCGTCCGCACCCAGATGGGCGCCGACCGCGTCGCCGAGCAGCTGGTCGAGGCCGGTGTGAAGGCCGACGCGCTGCACGGCGGCATGACCCAGGGCGCCCGCACCCGCGTGCTCGGCGACTTCAAGGACGGCTACGTCAACGTGGTCGTCGCCACCGACGTCGCCGCCCGCGGCATCCACGTCGACGGCATCGACCTGGTGCTGAACGTCGACCCGGCCGGCGACCACAAGGACTACCTGCACCGCTCGGGCCGCACCGCCCGCGCCGGCCGCTCCGGCACCGTCGTCACCCTGGTGCTGCCGCACCAGCGCCGCAGCGTCTTCCGCCTGATGGAGGACGCCGGTGTGGAGGCCTCCCGCCACATCCTCGACCACGCCTTCGACGCCGAGGTCGCCAAGATCACCGGCGCCCGCTCGCTCGTCGAGGTGCAGGCCGAGTCGGCCGCCGGCATCGCCGGTGCCGCCGAGCGCGAGGTCGCCGAGATGACCCGCCAGCTGGAGCGTGCCCAGCGCCGCGCCACCGAGCTGCGCGAGGAGGCCGACCGCCTGGCCACCCGTGCCGCGCGTGAGCGGGCCGCCCTCGGCATCGAGGACGAGCCGGCCGAGGAGACCGCCGAGGCTGCGGCCGAGACCGCCCCCGCGGCGGTGGCCGAGGCGCCCGCCGCGGCCGCCGAGCCCGAGCGCGCCCCCACCTACCGCGAGGCGCGCAGCGAGCGCCCGGCGTACACCCGGGACCGCGACCGCGAGCGTCCGTCCTTCGGCCGCGACCGGGACCGCGAGCGTCCGTCCTTCGGCCGCGACCGCGACGACCGCGGCGGCCGTTCCTTCGGCGACCGCGACCGCGAGCGCGGCGGTTTCAACCGCGACGACCGCGGCGGCTTCAACCGGGACGACCGGGGTGGCCGTTCGTTCAACCGCGACGACCGTGGCGGCCGTTCCTTCGGCGACCGCGACCGCGAGCGCGGCGGTTTCAACCGCGACGACCGGGGTGGCCGTCCGTTCAACCGCGACGACCGCGGCGGCCGTTCCTTCGGCGACCGCGACCGCGAGCGCGGCGGCTTCAACCGCGACGACCGCGGTGGTCGCTCCTTCGGCGACCGTCCGGCCCGCTCCTTCGGCGACCGTCCGGCCTTCGGTGACCGCGACCGCGGCAGCAGCAGCCGTCCGTTCGCCCGCCGCGACGACCACCGCTCCGGTGGCCGCCCGCAGGGCTTCGGCCGGGACGACCGCGGCGGCCGTTCCTTCGGTGACCGCGACCGTGACCGCGAGCGCGGCGGCTTCAACCGCGACGACCGCAAGCCGCGCTGGAAGAACTGACGCCCCTGCGGCGTGAGGCCGGGCCCGCTCCACTTCGGTGGGGCGGGCCCGGCCGCGTTCCCGGACCGACTCCGCGGCGTGTTGTTCTCCGATTGAGAATAATAGGTGGCGGGCGGGCCGTGCCGCGCGTAGCGTCACCGTCATGAGTCGAATGCATCATGTGGCGGTCGAGAACGAGGCGATCGCCGAGCGGGGGAGCTACCGGGCGCGCGAGGGCGCGGAGGTGGAGATCGGGCCGCTGCTGGCCGCGGCCCGGGCGGGCACGGTCTCGTACGGGCCGGACGAGGCGCCGGGCCGCGGGGCGGGCCGGTACACGGGGGAGGTGGAGGTCACCGCCGAGGGCAGCATCCAGGCGGGCGAGCGGCTGGTGCGGGAGGGCGGCGAGCACGTCGCCGTGCTGAACTTCGCCTCCGCGCGCAATCCGGGCGGCGGCTACCTGCGCGGCGCCAAGGCCCAGGAGGAGGACCTCTGCCGCAGCGCGCTGCTCTACCGGTGCCTGCTGGAGGCCCCCGACTACTACGAGGCGCACCGGGCCTCGGCCGACCTGCGCTACAGCCACCGGGTGATCTGGTCGCCGCACGTTCCGGTGGTCCGCGGGCCCGGCGGGCTGCTCGCGGAGCCGTACACGCTGTCCTTCCTGACCTCGCCGGCGCCCAACGCGGGCCAGCTGGCGCTGCGTTCGCCCGGGCGGCCGGTGGACGTGGCCGGGGTGCTCGCGGAGCGGGCCGGGCGGGTGCTCGCCGTGGCGGCCCGGCACGGTGTGCGCGAGCTGGTGCTGGGCGCCTGGGGGTGCGGGGTGTTCCGCAACGACCCGGCGGTGGTGGCCGAGGCGTTCGCCGGCGCGCTGGACGAGCACGGCGCCGCCTTCTCCCGGGTGGTCTTCGCGGTGTGGGACCGCTCCCCGGTGTCGGCGAACCGCGCCGCCTTCGAGGCGCGCTTCAAGGCCGCCTGAGCCGCTTGCAGCAGCCGAAGCGCCGGCGTCAGGCGGAGCGGCGCGTGGCCAGGGCCGAGGCGGCGGCGACCACACCGGTCACCGCCAGGACGGACGGCCAGGCGCCGATCTTCTTGGCCAGCGGGTGCGAGCCGCCGAAGGCCGCCAGGTACAGGCCGGTCAGCGCCGCTGCGGTGGCCGTGCCGGCCTGCCGCTGCCAGCCCACGGCCGCGGTGGCCCCGGCTGCGGCCAGCACCGCGCCGCCGAGCTCCCGGCGGCCGCTCCACCGTGCCGTGCCGTAGCCGCCGATCAGACCGGCCGCCGCCACCGCCGTGCTCGGGACACCCGCCATCGCCGCTCTCCTCCGTCCGGGACGTGTCCTTCCGACCATAACCCGCGCCGGCCGGGCGGCCGCGCCCGGCGGCCCGAAGGTGATCGCCGGTGCCGAAATGCCGCTCGCCGGCAGCCGAGTTGATCCATACTCGCGCCCGTGACCACTGCCACCGGGAGCACCACCGCAGGCGGCGAGGCCGAGCTGAGAGTCGGCCCGCTGGAACTGTTCTTCGACCTCGTCTTCGTCTTCACCGTCACCCAGTTGACCGCCAGCCTGGCCCACCACCTCACCCCGAGCGGGCTGGTGCGGGTCCTGGTGATGCTGGCGGTGATCTGGTGGATGTACGACGCGTTCATCTGGCTCACCAACGCGATGCCGCCGTCCACCCATCCCCGGCGGGCGTTCCTGCTGCTGGGCATGGTCGGGTTCCTCATCGTCTCGCTGGCAGTCCCGCACGCCTTCGACGGCAGCGGCGCCGCCTTCGGCTGGGCGTACCTGCTGGTGGTCGCCGTGCACACCGGGATGTTCGCGGCGGCCGGGGTCGCCCGCGGGCCGGTCCTGCGGATGGGCGGGCTGAACCTCGTCAACGCGGCGCTGGTGGTGGCCGGCGGCTACCTCGAGGGCTCGGCCCAACTGGCGCTGTGGACGGCCTCGCTGGCCGTGCAGATCGCCGTCCCGTACCTGGTCGACCTGCCGCAGTTCCACCTGCGGGCCGACCACTTCGTCGAACGGCACGGGCTGGTGGTGATCGTCGCCTTCGGCGAGTCGGTCGTCGCCCTGGGCGCCGGCGCGGCCGGCCACGAGGTGCTCACCCCCGCCCCGGTGAGCGCGGCGGTCTGCGCGCTGGCGGTCTGCGTCGGCCTCTGGTGGGCGTACTTCGGGCACGACGACGACGAGCGGGCCGTCCGGTACATGGAGGTGCTGGACGACGCCCGGCGCAACCGGATCGCCATCCGGGTCCACAACATCGGGCACTACGCGCTGCTGCTCGCCGTGATCCTCTTCGCGGCGGGCGCCGAGTCGGGCGTCGCCCGTCCCACCGCGGCCCTCGGGACGGGCGAGGCCGCGGTGCTGGCCGCCGGCCCGGCGCTGTTCCTGCTCGCCAACACGGGCATCCGGCACACCTTCGGCCTGCGGCCGTTGCTGCCCCGGGCGGTGGCGGCGGGGCTGGTCGCGGCCACCGTTCCGGCCGGCACCCGGGTGTCCGCGCTCGTCCAGATCGCTGCGATCGCGGTGCTGATGGCGGCCGCGTTCGGCTGGGAGGAGCGCCGCCGGTCCGCCCGCGGCCGATAGCACCCGCGGCGGCCCGGCGGCGGCCCGTCAGCGGCTCAGCAGCGCGCGCAGGGCGGCGAGTTCGTCCTCGGTGACGCCGTGGGCGAGCAGGTAGCCGTCGACCGAGCCGTGCATCTCGCGCATCCGGGCGAGCGCGGCGAGCAGGTTCTCCGCCTCCACGGGGTGCGAGAGCTGCTCGTCGCCGTTCTCGTCGATGTACGGGACGGGGCCGTTGTCCAGGCCGAGGTGGACGTTGGAACGGAGGAAGTCCGCCACGATCTCCTCCTCGGAGAGCCCGGCGAGGTGGTGCAGCACGGCGATGGTCAGGCCGGTGCGGTCCTTGCCGACCGCGCAGTGCACGATCGCCGGCAGCCCGTCCGGCGCGGCCAGCCGCCGCACCGCGCCGGCGATCGCGTACCCGCCGGTCTCGGCCATGAAGACGTAGACGGACAGCGCCCCTGCGGGCCACTCGACGCCGGTCTCGGCCCGGTCGGGCAGCAGCGGCAGGTGGTGGTCCTCGTAGTCCAGACCGTGCCGCTCGTCCGGCCAGTGGCTGCGCTCGGTGGAGGTCCGCAGGTCGACGACGACGCGGACGCCGAGCGCCTTGAGCGCCTCCGCGCCCTGCGGGGTGAGCAGGCTGAGGGTGCCGGAGCGGAACAGCACCCCGCTGCGGACGGCGCCCACCCCGGCGTCCCGGAAGTTCGGCACGTCCGGGACGGCGCGGTGCGGCCGGGACCGCTGGTAGTCGATCCGGGCGGGGATGCCGGCGGGGTGCCCGGCGGCGGTCGTCACGGCCGTGGCCGTGCCGGTGACGGCGGCGTCGGTGTCGGTGGCGGTGTCGGCGTCGAACTCGCTCTCGGTCATGAGCCCAACGGTAGGCCCGGCGGCCGCCCCGCCCGGCGCGGATCGCGAAACACGCCCCGGGCGGGTGTCACCGCCCGCCCGCGAGGTCCAGGAAGGCCCCGGTGGCGTAGGACGAGGCGGGCGAGAGCAGGAAGAGGATGCCCTCGGCGACCTCCTCGGGCTCCCCGCCTCGGCCCATCGGCAGCCCCGGCGCGACCCGGTCGACCCGGCCCGGCTCGCCGCCGAGCGCATGGATGCCGGTGTGGATCAGGCCGGGCCGCACCGCATTGACCCGGATGCCCTCGGCGGCGACCTCCAGGGCCAGCCCGCGGGTCATCGAGTCCAGGGCGCCCTTGGACGCCGCGTAGTCCACGTACTCGTTCGGCGAGCCGAGCCGGGACGCCGCAGAGGACACGTTGACGATCGCCCCGCCGCGCCCGCCGTAGCGGGTGGACATCCGGCGCACCGCCTCGCCCGCGCACAGGAAGGGGCCGGTGATGTTGGCCGCCCAGATCCGGGCCAGCCGGTCCTCGTCCAGCTCGTCGAGGCGGCACTGCCGCTCCAGGGTGCCCGCGTTGTTCACCAGGGCGGTGAGCGTGCCGAGTTGCTCGTCGACCGCCGCGAACAGCTCCTTCGCGCCGGCCGCCCGGCTGACGTCCGCGCGGACGGCGATCGCGGTGCCGCCCGCCTCCCGGATGCCGTCCACCACGGACTCCGCAGAAGCCCGGTCGCTGCGGTAGTTGACGCAGACCCGGTACCCGCGGGCCGCCGCGAGGCGTGCCGTGGCGGCGCCGATCCCGCGCCCGCCGCCGGTGACCACAAGGACGTCGTCGCTCATGGAGCCGACGGTAGCCGATCACCGGAAACTCCGGGACGCGACCGCCGCAGGACGGCACGATGGGGCCCATGACCGCGCACCCGGCCCCGGCCGACCCGGACGACCCCGCCTTCCTCGCCGCCGACGAGGTGATCGACCACGGCCACCCGGCGGTCCGCGCCCTCGCCCGCAGCCTGCGCGGGGCGACCGCGGAGGAGACGGCCCGCGCCCTGTACGAGCACGTCCGCGACGAGCTCCCGCACTCGGCCGACGTCGACCGCTGGAGCGCCGCCGTCCGGGCCTCCGACGTGCTCGCCGCGGGCGACGCCGTCTGCCACGGCAAGGCCCACCTGCTGGTCGCCCTGCTGCGCGCCGAGGGCATCCCGGCCGGTCTGTGCTACCAGCCGCTGAACGTGCTGCACGGGCTCGCCGCCGTCCGCCTGCCCGGGTGGGCGGACTGGGTGCGGATCGACCCGCGCGGCAACCGGCCGGGGATGGACGCCCGGTTCGCGACCGCGCCGGAGGACGAGCGGCTCGCCTACCCGGAGTTCCCCGTGCTACCCGGGGTGCACGCCGCGGTGCCGCCAGCCCTCGCGGCCGCCCTGGCACGGGGCGTCCCGGGCGAGGCGTCCTTCGACCACATCCCCGTCGGACTCTGAGCCGGCCGCGAGGGGCCGCGACCGGGGCCGCGCTCAGCCGGCCGCGGCGCGCAGGGCGGCGATCTTCGGCGCCCGGCTCTTCGGGGAGTCGAGGCTGAAGCCGCGCGCATCGCCGAGCTCGTCCCGGACGAACGCCTCGGTGCGGTCGATCGCCTCGCGCAGCGCCGCGTCCACGGGCACGTACAGCTGGTGCACGATCTCGCGCTGCTCGGGGTCGTACTCCCAGACGCCGACGATCCGGCCGCGGTCGGCCACGATGTGCGTCTGCGGGTCGGCCTCGGTGCCGAAGCTGCGCCCGGCCCGTCCCGCCGGAAGGGTCCGCCCGGCGTCCTCCGGCTCCAGCAGCCGCGGCAGGTCGCGGTGGAGCAGGTGGAGGCCGTCGATCCCGGCGAGCAGCGCGTACGAGGGCTCCTCGGGCGGGACGAAGGCCTCGAACTCGTCCACCAGGCCGGCGGGCAGCAGGAGGTCGGTGCCGGGCAGGGTGACCAGGTCGAGCGGGGCCAGCGCGGCCTTGGCGGTCGCCGCGGTGAAACCGGTGAACCACCGCAGGTGCCGGACGGCCGCCGGCGCCGCCCAGGCCAGGTAGCGCTCGGCGAGTTCGGCGGCCGAGCCCCGCACCGGCTGGTCCCACCGGACGTAGCCGTAACGCTGCTGGTCCAGGCGGCCGTTGACCGGCACCCGGCGGGCCTGGCCGCGGGCCTGCAGCAGCCCCAGGGCCAGCGGCAGCGTCGTCGACGTCCCGCGCTTGCGGCCCGCCTCCCCCAGCGGGCGGACGGCGCCGCCGGCCGCCTCGCGGATCGCCGCGGGCTCCAACGGGTCGTCGGGGGACAGCAGCTGGCCGATGGTGAGGCAGAGCTTCTCGATCTCGTCCCGGGTGACGCCCAGGTGTTTCACCGCCGAGGCGATGTCGCCCTCCGGGGCGCCCGCGCCGGCGGCCAGGCCGAGCGCGAAGTCCTCCGCCGGCAGGACGTAGGTGCAGCCGCGGGCGGACGGAAGCTCGTGCACCTCCAGCGCGGCGACCGCGGCGTCCACCTCCTCCCGGTGCAGCCCGGCCCGGGCGAACAGGCCCAGGTACGGCGCCGCGCCGCCCACCGAGCGGGCCCAGCCGGCCGCCGCGAGCACCTCGGCGGCGGAGGCGCCCGCGTGGGCCCCGCCCGGGCCGCCCTCCAGCCACTGCCGGTGCGCCCACCAGGCCCGGAGCTTCGCCGTCGGAATCGCGCTGTTCGTCAGCCCACTCGCCATGCGCCCAGTATCGGCGGGTGCCGCGGCCGCCGGGCGGAGCGACGTGAGCACAATTCGCTCGCGTGCCGGGCGGACCGCGCGGCAGACTGCCGCCTGACCAATCCCGAGAGACCACTCCCGACGGACGGAGACCGCCCGTGCACGTCCTGCTCTCCGGCATCGTCGGCTCCACCGCCTACGGCCTCGCCCACCCGGGCTCCGACGTCGACCGGCTCGGCTTGTTCGCCGCGCCCACGGTCGACTTCCACGGCCTGCACCGGCCCGCCGAGTCGCACGTCACCACCGCGCCCGACCGCACCCTGCACGAGGCCGCCAAGTGGTGTCGGCTCGCCCTCGGCGGCAACCCCACCGCCTCCGAACTCGTCTGGCTGCCCAAGGACCTGTACGAGGTGCGCACCCCGTTGGGCGACGAACTGATCGGCATACGCCGTTCCTTCCTCAGCGGCCACGCCGTCCGCCGGTCCTATCTCGGCTACGCCACCCAGCAGTTCAGGAAACTGACGACCAGGGACGCCACCGACCCGGTGGCCCGCGCCCGGGCCGCCAAGCACGCCAGGCACCTCGTCCGGCTGGTCGAACAGGGCCTGGCCCTGCACGAGAGCGGCGAGATCGTGGTGCGGCTGGCCGACCCGGAGCGGGTCCGCGCCCTCGGCGAGCAGTACGCCGAGCGGCCCGAGGACGCGGCCGGCCTGCTCGCCGCCGCGGAGGCCCGCTTCGACCGGCCCGGCGTGCTGCCTCAGGCGCCGGACGAGGCCCCGGCGGAGGCCTGGCTGCGCCGGGTGCGGGCCGCTCACCTGGAGTCGGCGGCCCGACCGCCGTCCGGGCGCGGGTTCGGGCGTCGGTTCGAGCCGCGGCGCGGCGCACAATCCCCTGGCGGCCCCCCGGGGATCACCGGGTAGGATCGGCCCCGGCGAGCGCTGTACCAGTGCGGACGCGCACGCCGACGGGCCGCTAGCTCAATTGGCAGAGCTGCGGACTTTTAATCCGTAGGTTCAGGGTTCGAGCCCCTGGCGGCCCACCAGTTGTCCCGAAGTCCGGCACCGGCTCCCGGTGCCGGACTTCGGCGTTCCGGCCCGCGGCGTTCCGATCCGTGGCGTTCCGGCCCGCGGCCGCCGCTCTCAGGCGCCGCCGCGGGCGGCGGTCAGCACCGGCCGCAGCAGGTCGAGGACGGCCGTCCAGCGGTAGGCGGCGCGGCCCTCGTCGGTGCGGGCCCGGTGCGGGACGGCGTCGCCGAACAGCACGCCCATCGTCCGCAGGCGCTCCAGGCTCGCCCCGTACGCGGGGTGCGCGGCCTGCGCCGCGTTGACGTACGGCTGTACCGCGGTGGGGGTGCCCAGCCCGTACGCCTCGCAGAGGATGCCGAGGGCGAGGGTGTCGGAGATGCCCGCGGCCCACTTGTTGACGGTGTTGAAGGTGGCGGGGGCGACGGCGATCGCGTCGGCCCAGGGCAGCGGCTGCGGGCTGCCGGGGGTGCGCCAGGCGGAGCGGACGGGGTGGCCGGTCCGTGCCTCCACGGCCTCGCGGTCGATGAAGCCGAGCGCATGGGGAGTGGCGACGACGCCGACTCCCCAGCCCTCGTCGAGGGCGGCGGTGATCAGTGTGCCGACGTCGGAGGCGATGCCCGCGGCGCAGACGACGACGTAGAGGAAGGGCCGGTGCTGCTCGGTCAACCTGGGCTCCCTGGGCTCCGTGGCGGGTCTGTTCGGCGCCGGCGCGGTGCCCGCGCACAGGGGATCGTCCCCCGTCGGCGGTGCGTCGACCCGACCCGTGGCGGCGGGCCGGGACGACGGGGCGTCAGAGCTTGAACAGCGGCGGGAACCAGGGCTTGTAGACCTTCAACTGGTAGGCCATCGACACGTCGTCGATCAGGAACGGCATCCGGTTCGAGGCGTCGTCGACGGTGAAGAAGGAGATGGTGGCGGTCTTCTCCTCCGAGGAGTAGAAGGCGCTCGGCAGGGTCACCGTGACCTTCTGGTAGTCGCTGCCGGAGTCCTTGTTGGTGCGGGTGACGAGGGTGTACGGCGTGCCGTCCTGCGCGGTGGCCTCGACGGTGAGCTCGTGGTAGCCGAAGGTGGCCGGGGTCGGCGAGTCGAGCCGCATCCAGAAGGTGAGCACCGGAACCCGGAGGGCCGGGATCGTGACCTGCTGCGATATCCGGTCCATGCCGGTGTAGCCGTGCCCGCCGAGCTCGGCCTTCCAGCTGCCCGAGCGGGCCGGACGACCGGCCGAGTTGTTGATCACCTGGGCGCCGAACGGCATCGAGAACGTGTTCCACCCGGTGGCGCCGGCCTCGAAGTCGGGGTTGGTCACACCGGTCGGGGCGGCCTGGGCGGCGGGGGCGGCCAGCAGGCCGAGGGCGGCCGCGGCGACGACGGCGGAAGTGGCGATACGCGCCTTCCGGAATACGGTCTTCATGGTTCTCCTGCTCGTGGTGGACGCCCTGCACCGGCTGCCGGTGGCCGAGGGCGGTGCTCCTGCTGCGGCACCCGGCCGCGGAGCGAACATACCGTCAAGCACTGACTCCACCTGAGTGGAACCGGTTCCCGATCTGACACCGCCTCATGGAGGCGTGGTGGTTCGTTCCCGTGCGGTGCGGACGCGGTCGCGGAGGGCCGTGCACACCCCTTTCCGGGCACTCCTCCGGTGCCGCCGGGCCGCTCCGGTGGCGGCCCGCGCCGGCACCGGGAAGGGTGGTGCGGGGAATGCCCCGTACGGCACGGGGCGGCGCCCAGGCCCTGGGAGGCACCGAATGCCCGAGGTAACCACCCGCTACCGGTCCGGCACCCCGTGCTGGGTCGATCTGATGGCCAAGGACCAGCAGGCCGCCCTCGACTTCTACCGGGACCTGTTCGGCTGGCAGGGCGAGGTCGGCCCGGCCGAGTTCGGCGGTTACGCGATCTGCGCGCTGAACGGCCGCCCGGTCGCCGGCATCGCCCCGCTGATGGCCCCCGAGGGCGAGCCGCTGCCGCCCACCGTCTGGACGACCTACCTGGCCACCGACAACGCCGACGCCGCCCTCGCCGCGATCAACGCCGCCGGCGGCACCACCCTGATGCCGGCCATGGACGTCGGGAACGTCGGCCGGATGCTGGTCGCCAGCGACCCGACCGGGGCCGTCTTCGGGGTCTGGCAGCCGCTGGAGTTCATCGGCGCGGGCGTGGTCAACGAGCCCGGCGCCCTCACCTGGAACGACCTGCACACCAGCGACCCCGAGGCGGCCTCCGCCTTCTACTCCGCCGTCTTCGGCGTCGAGATCGCACCCATCGAGGGCATGCCCGACCACCACCGCGGCATCCACGTCGACGGCCGCGCGGTCGGGGGCGTCGTCGGGCTGCAGGACGACCCGCCCGGCACCCCCTCGCACTGGCGGATCTGGTACGCCGTCGACGACACCGACAGCACCGTCGACGCCCTGGTGAAGGCCGGCGGCACGGTGCTCGCCCCGCCCTCGGACGGCCCGGCCGGCCGGGCCGCGCTGGTCGCCGATCCGCAGGGCGCAGCCTTCGCCGTGATCGCCGTGGCGGCCCCGGCCGCCTGAGGCCCGACGGCCGCCCGTTCGCGACGCGCCAACACGCCGGTCCGCGAATGGGCGGCATATCGGACCGCCCACGGGCAAGACTTGCAGCCATGCTGGGGCTTCCGGACGACATCCACGCCTTCCTGTTCGACCTGGACGGCGTGCTGACGCAGACCGCCACCGTGCATGCCGCCGCCTGGAAGGACATGTTCGACACCTTCCTGCGTGCCGAGGCGGACCGCACCGGCACCGCCTTCGTGCCCTTCGACCCGGTCGCCGACTACGACGAGTACGTCGACGGCAGACCCCGCCTCGACGGCACCCGGGGCTTCCTGGAGTCGCGCGGCATCAGCCTGCCCGAGGGCAGCGAGCAGGACGCCCCCGGCAGCCGCACCGTGCAGGGGCTCGGCAGGGCCAAGAACGACACCGTGCTGCGGATGATCCGCGAGCAGGGCGTCGAGCCCTACCGGGGCTCCGTGGCCTACCTGCACCGGCTGCGCGACCTCGGCCTGCCGCGGGCCGTGGTCTCCTCCAGCGCCAACTGCCGGGACGTGCTGCGCTCCGCCGGCATCGACGACCTGTTCGACGTGGTGGTGGACGGCGTCACCGCCAAGCGCGACGGCCTGGCCGGCAAGCCCGCTCCCGACACCTACCTGGCCGCCGCCCGGGCGCTCGGCACCGCACCCGAGCACGCCGCCGTCTTCGAGGACGCGCTGGCCGGCGTCGCCTCCGGGCGGGCCGGCGGCTTCGGCGCGGTCGTCGGCATCGACCGGGTCGGCCAGGCCGAGGAACTGCGCGCGCACGGCGCCTCCCTGGTCGTCCGCGACCTCGCCGACCTGCTGCCCGAGGGGCCCGGCACCGGGGAGGCCCGGTGAACGGCCAGGACACCTTCGCCATCGACCCCTGGGGCGTCGTCGAGCGCGGCCTGGACCTCGCGGGCATGGCCCGCGCCGAGTCGGTGTTCGCCCTCTCCAACGGCCACATCGGCCTGCGCGCCAACCTCGACGAGGGCGAGCCGCACGGCCTGCCCGGCACCTACCTCAACGGCGTCTTCGAGCTCCGCCCGCTGCCCTACGCGGAGAGCGGCTACGGCTACCCCGAGTCCGGCCAGAGCGTCATCAACGTCACCAACGGCAAGATCATCCGGCTGCTGGTCGACGACGAGCCCTTCGACCTGCGCTACGGCGACCTCCACCAGCACCAGCGCAGCCTGGACTTCCGCGACGGGGTGCTGCACCGCAGCGCCGAGTGGACCTCCCCCGCCGGACGGACCGTCAAGGTCTCCTCCGCCCGGCTGGTCTCGCTCACCCAGCGTGCCGTCGCCGCCTTCGACTACACCGTCGAGGCCGTCGACGGCCCCGTCCGGATCGTGCTCCAGTCCGAACTGGTCGCCAACGAGCAGCTCCCCGACGGCGAGCGCGACCCGCGGGCCGCCGCCGTGCTGGAGGCGCCGCTGGTCGCCGAGGCGCACGGGGCGGCCGGCACCAAGGCCGTCCTGGTGCACCGCACCCGCTACAGCGGGCTGCGGGTCGCCGCCGGCATGGACCACGTCATCGAGGGGCCCGACCGCTTCGAGGCCACCGCCGAGGCCACCGAGCAGCAGGGCCGGATCAGCGTCACCACCGTGCTGAAGGCCGGCGAGCGGCTGAGGCTGGTCAAGTTCGTCGCGTACGGGTGGTCGGCGACCCGCTCGCTGCCCGCGGTGCGCGACCAGGTGGAGGCCGCGCTGACCGCCGCCCGCTACACCGGGTGGGACGGGCTGGTCGCCGAGCAGAAAGGCTTCCTCGCCGAGTTCTGGGGCGGCAGCGACATCGAGGTCGAGGGCGACGTCGAACTGCAGCAGGCCGTCCGCTTCGCGCTGTTCCACGTGCTGCAGGCCGGCGCCCGCAGCGAGGAGCGGGCCATCCCAGCCAAGGGCCTCACCGGCCCCGGCTACGACGGGCACAGCTTCTGGGACACCGAGACCTTCGTGCTGCCGGTGCTCACCTACTGCCTGCCGTCCGCCGTCGACCAGGCGCTGCGCTGGCGGCACACCACACTGCCGCTGGCCCGCGAGCGCGCCGCCACGCTCGGCCTGGCCGGCGCGGTGTTCCCGTGGCGGACGATCCGCGGCGAGGAGTGCTCCGGCTACTGGCCGGCCGGTACCGCCGCCTTCCACATCGGCGCGGACATCGCCGCCGCCGTCGTCCGCTACGTGCACGCCACCGGCGACACCGAGTTCGAGCGCACCTGGGGCCTGGAACTGCTCGTCGAGACCGCCCGGATGTGGCGCTCGCTCGGCCACCACGACCCGGCCGGCCGCTTCCGCATCGAGGGCGTCACCGGCCCCGACGAGTACAGCGCCGTCGCCGACAACAACGTCTTCACCAACCTCATGGCGCAGACCAACCTGCGGGCAGCAGCCGAGGCCGCCACCCGGCACCCGCTGGAGGCCGCCGGGCTCGGCGTGGACACCGAGGAGGCCGCCGCCTGGCGGGACGCCGCCTCGGCCATGTTCATCCCGTACGACGAGAACCTCGGGGTGCACCCGCAGGCCGACGGCTTCACCGACCACCAGCTGTGGGACTTCGAGAACACCCCGGCCGACAACTACCCGCTGCTGCTGCACTACCCGTACTTCGACCTGTACCGGAAGCAGGTCGTCAAACAGGCCGACCTGGTGCTCGCCATGCAGGTCCGCGGCGACGCCTTCACCCACGAGCAGAAGGCCCGCAACTTCGCCTACTACGAGCGCCTCACCGTCCGGGACTCCTCGCTCTCCGCCTGCACCCAGGCGGTCATCGCGGCCGAGGTCGGACAGCTCGACCTCGCGTACGACTACACCGCCGAGGCCGCCCTGATGGACCTGCACGACCTCGGCGGCAACACCCGGGACGGCCTGCACATGGCCTCGCTCGCCGGGGCCTGCATCGCCCTGGTGGCAGGCTTCGGCGGCCTGCGCGACCGCGGCGGCCGGCTGTCCTTCCGGCCGCGGCTGCCCTCCGGGCTGCGCCGGCTCTCCTTCGCCCTGCGGGTGCGCGAGAGCCTGCTGCGGGTCGAGATCACCCACGCCACCACCACCTACACGCTGAAGCGCGGGCGGAGCATCGACGTCCAGCACGACGGCGAGGTGCTGACCGTGGGGTCGGGGTCGCCGGTCCGCCGGCCCACCACGGTCGACGAGGTGCCGCCGGAGCGGTGCACCCAGCCGCCCGGCCGCGAGCCGGCCCGCCGCCACCCGCAGGCCGGCGTGCACACCCAGCCGATCGAGCACCTGCCCGCCGAGTGACGCCGGGGCGGTCACCCGTTCGCCGCCGACCGGGTGCCCGCCGCGGGCCGCCGTCGCAGGGTGGTGGCGACCCGTGACCGGCGCCGGAAGGGCGGTTCTCCCGTGGGCAGTGTGGCCGAGCAGATGGTCGAGGTGCTCCGGCAGGCCGGTGCCGAACGGGTCTACGGCGTGGTCGGCGACAGCCTCAACCCGGTCGTCGACGCGATCCGCCGCACCGAGGGCATCTCCTGGGTGCACGTCCGCAACGAGGAGGCGGGCGCCTTCGCGGCCGCCGCCGAGGCCGAGCTGACCGGCCGCCTCGCGGTCTGCGCCGGTTCCTGCGGCCCCGGCAACACCCACCTGATCCAGGGCCTCTACGACGCCCAGCGCAGCGGCGTGCCGGTGCTCGCCCTCGCCTCGCACATCCCGTCCGGCCAGATCGGCACCGGCTTCTTCCAGGAGACCCACCCCGAGAGGGTGTTCACCGACTGCAGCGGCTTCTGCGAGACCGTCTCCACCCCGGCGCAGATGCCGCGGCTGCTGCGGGTGGCGATCCAGCACGCCCTCGGCGCGCGCGGCGTCGCGGTGCTGGCCTTCCCCGGCGACGTCGCCGCCCAGCCCGCCGCCGGGCCCACCGGCAGCGGGCACTTCCTCACCGAGCAGGCCGTCGCCGCACCGCCCTGGGGCCAGGTGCAGGCCCTCGCCTCGGCCCTGGAGTCGGCCGCCACCGTCGCCCTCTTCTGCGGCGCCGGGGTGCGCGACGCGCACGAGGAGGTGATGAAGCTCGCCGGCACCCTCCATGCCCCGATCGGGCACTCGCTGCGGGGCAAGGAGTTCGTGCAGTTCGACAATCCGTACGACGTCGGGATGAGCGGCCTGCTCGGCTACGGCGCCTGCCACGAGGCACTGCACGAGGCAGAGTTGGTGCTGCTGCTGGGCACCGACTTCCCGTACGACTCCTTCCTGCCGACCCGGCGGGTGATCCAGGTCGACCACGACGCCACCCGGCTCGGCCGCCGCGTGCCGCTCGAACTCGCCGTCCACGGCGACGTCTCCGCCACCCTGCGGGCCGTTCTGCCGCTGCTCTCCCAGCGCACCGACCGCGGCTTCCTGGACGAGATGCTGGCCCGGCACGCCCGGGCCCTGGAGACGGTCGTCGGCGCGTACACCAGGGACATCGAGAAGCACACGCCGATCCACCCCGAGTACGTGGCCTCGGTGCTCGACGAAGTCGCCGCCGACGACGCGGTGTTCACCGTCGACACCGGGATGTGCAACGTCTGGGCGGCCCGCTACCTCACCCCCAACGGCCGCCGCCGGGTCATCGGCTCCTTCCTGCACGGCTCCATGGCGAACGCCCTGCCGCACGCCATAGGCGCCCAACTCGCCTTCCCCGGGCGGCAGGTGATCTCGATGTCCGGCGACGGCGGGCTCGGCATGATGCTCGGCGAACTGCTCACCGTCGCCAAGCACCGGCTACCGGTGAAGACCGTCGTCTTCAACAACGGCGCCCTCGGCATGATCAAGCTGGAGATGCTGGTCAGCGGCTACCCCGAGTGGGAGATCGACAACGGCGACGTGGACTACGCGGCCATCGCCCGCGCGTCCGGCATCCCCGCCAAACGCGTCACCGACCCGGCCAGGGTCCGCGACGTCCTGGCCGAGGCCCTGGAACGCCCCGGCCCCGCCCTCGTCGACGTCGTCACCGACCCCAACGCCCTCTCCATCCCGCCCCGCATCACCGCCGCCCAGCTCAAGGGATTCGCCCTGGCCGCCGGCCGCACCGTCCTCTCCGGCGGCGTCGGCAAGATGATCGACCTGGCCCGGTCGAACCTGCGGAACATCCCGCGGCCGTAGCGGTCCTCCTTCAGTCCACCGGGCCCGCTGCGCGGGCCGCGCGGCCGGCGAGGGCGCGGAGGTGGTCGGCGAGCTCGGGGGGCTCGTGGACCTCGAAGTCGCAGCCGAGGGTGACGAGTCGGACGGCCAGCCACTCCAGGGAGTCGGCGCGGCTGTGCAGGCGGCAGCGGTCCTCGTCGATCTCCTCCACGGTGCCGGCCGCGGGGCCGAGGCGGCGGGCGGCCTCGGCCCGCGGGAGGTGCAGGGTGGCGACCGCGCGGTGGGTGCGGGCCGGGCCGGCGAGTTTGGCGGCGACGTAGGCGGCGGCGTCCTCAGCGGGGAGCTCGCGCGGGGTGCTGCGCAGGCCGGTCCGCTGCGGGGCGGCGATGCGGTCGACCCGGAACAGCCGCCAGTCGTCCCGGTCGGTGTCGAAGGCCACCAGGTACCAGCGGCGGCCGACGGAGACCAGCCGGTGCGGCTCGACCAGCCGGCGGGTGGCGGCGCCGTCACGGGCGCAGTAGTCGAAGCGGACCTTCTCCCGGGCGGCCACGGCCGAGGCGAGCAGGGCGAGCTCCTCGGGGTCGATCCGCGGGCCGTCCCCGGGCAGCATCGGGACGGTGGCGGTGTCGAGCGCGGAGACCCGGTGCCGCAGCCGGGAGGGCAGCACCTGGACGAGCTTGGCCAGCGCCCGTACGGAGGCCTCCTCGATGCCGTCCACGGCGTGCCCGGCGGCCGTCCGCAGGCCGACCGCGATGGCCACCGCCTCCTCGTCGTCGAGCAGCAGCGGGGGCATGGCGGTGCCCGCGACCAAGCGGTAGCCGCCGATCGGTCCGCGGGTGGCCTCCACGGGGTAGCCGAGGTCGCGCAGCCGCTCGATGTCCCGGCGGACGGTGCGCGGGCTGACCTGCAGGCGGTCGGCGAGTTCGCCGCCGGGCCACTCGCGCGGGGTCTGCAGGAGCGAGAGCAGGGCCAGCAGCCGGCCGGGTGTGTCGGTCATGGCCCCAGTCTCGCGCGAGTAGCGGACGGAATCCGGCCTAATCGCCTCCTACCGTCGAAGGCGTACCCCGACGAGCACCGAGGAGCGGCAGATGACCTCCCAACACCCGGACCGCAGGCGCTGGTTCGCACTGGCCGTGGTGATGACGGCCAGCCTGATGGACCTGGTCGACGTGACCATCGTCAACATCGCGATGCCCAGCATCCAGCAGGAGACCGGGGCGTCGTTCAGCGCCCTGCAGTGGATCAGCGCCGGCTATGCGCTGGCCTTCGCGGTCGGCCTGATCACCGGCGGCCGGCTCGGCGACATCCACGGCCGCAGGCGGCTCTTCCTGCTCGGCATCGGCGGGTTCACCGTCGCGTCCGCGCTGTGCGGCCTCGCCACCGGCCCGGACATGCTGGTCGCGGCCCGGGTGCTGCAGGGCGCCGCCGGTGCGCTGATGGTGCCGCAGGTGCTGTCGATCATCCACGCCGGCTTCCCGGCGGAGGAGCGCGGCAAAGTCTTCGGCCTGTTCGGCGCCATGGTCGGCCTGGGCGCGGTGGCCGGGCCGCTGCTCGGCGCGCTGCTGACCGAGTGGGACGTCGCCGGGCTCGGCTGGCGGCCGATCTTCCTGGTCAACCTGCCGGTCGGGGTGGCCGGCCTGGTGCTCGGACGGATCTTCATCGACGAGTCGAAGGCGCCGCAGGCGCTCCGGCTGGACCTGGTCGGCATGCTGCTGGCCACCGCGGGCCTGCTGATGGTGCTGTACCCGCTGACCCGCGGCCGGGAGCTCGGCTGGCCGCTGTGGGGCTACGCGCTGATGGCGGGCGGCCCGGTGGTGCTGGCACTGTTCGTCCGGTACGAGCGGGCCAAGAGCCGCCGGGACGGCTCCCCGCTGGTGGAGCTCTCGCTCTTCCGGGTGCGCAGCTTCGCCGCGGGCATCGGCGTGCAGCTGGGCCACGGCACCGTCTGCGGCGTGTTCTTCCTGGTGTGGACGCTCTACATGCAGCTCGGCCTCGGCTGGAGCCCGCTGAAGTCCGGTCTGACCGGCCTGCCGTTCTCGCTGGCCGTCTCCACGGCGGCCGGGCTGTCGGTGCAGAAGCTGGTGCCGCGGTTCGGCCGCGGGGTGCTCCGTGCGGGAGCGGTCGTGATGGCCGCGGGCTCGCTGCTCTACCTCGCCCTCGCCGAGTGGCTGGGCACCGGCATCACGCCGTGGCAGATGGCGCTGCCGCTCGCGGTGATGGGCGCCGGCATGGGGCTGATCGTGGCGCCGCTGACCGATGCGGTGCTCTCCGAGGTGCCGCGGGAGCACGCCGGTTCGGCGTCCGGGCTGATCAACACGGTCAACCAGCTGGGTGTGGCGCTCGGGCTCGGCCTGACCTCGGTGCTGTTCTTCAACGTGGTGGACGGTGCGGGGCCGGCCGGGATCGCGGACGGACGGGCGTTCGCCGACGCCTTCGGCAGCTCCATGTGGTGGGTGGCCGGCGGACTGGTGCTGGTGTTCGTCCTGATGGGGGCGCTGCCCAGGCACCGCCCGCAGCCGGCCGCCGAGGCCGCTGCGGAGCCCGTGCGGAAGGACGGGGAGCCGGCGCTGATCGGCTGAGTTTGCCTCTGGGGCAAATTTCTTGCCCACGAGGCACGGTGGGTGTGAACTGGTCGCATGACGGACGACCAGGAGGTCGCGGGCCTCGGCATGCGACTGCGTGAGCACCGGGTGGCCGGGCGGCTGACCCTGGAGGGCGCGGCCGCCCGGGTGGGGCTCTCCCCAGCCTATCTGTCGCGGTTGGAGACCGGGCGACGGCAGCCCTCGCTGCCCGTGCTGCTCGGTCTCGCCCGCGCGTACGGGACGACCGTCTCCGGGCTGCTCGGCGAGCAGCCCGGGGAACCGGACCCGGTGGTCCGCGGCGGGGCCATCGAGCCCGGCCGGGCCGGCGGCTGGGGCTACCGGCGGGCCGGTGCACAGGGCCGGGCCATGCAGGCGCTGCGCGTCCACGTCCCGCCGAGCGTCCAGGACGCCGTCGTCCGGGTCCACCCGGGCGAGGAGTGGCTGTACGTGCTGGAGGGGCGGCTGCGGCTCACCCTCGGCGAGACCGTCCACCTGCTCGACCGGGGCGACTCGGCGCACTTCGACTCGCTCACCCCGCACTGCATCGCCGCCGAATCGCCCGCCGGGGTCGAACTGCTCTTCCTGCACACGCTGCTGCAGAGCCCGGGCGGCGAACTCTGCCTCGGCGACGCACCCCGGATCTGACCGCACCTGCCACCCCGTCAGGAGGACGGACATGGACAAGCCCACCACCGACGCCGGACGGCGCACCGACCGCAGGGTCTGGATCCGCGCCACCATCTACATGGCCGCCACGCACGCCTTCGCGGGCTTCGTGATCCTGCTCTTCGAGATCGGCAGCCGGAAGAACGGCTGACGGAGGGCCGGCCGACGGCGGAACGGCCGGCGGCCGCTCAGAGCCGGACCAGTGTGCAGAGGGCGTCCAGGGCGGCCTCGAAGACGTGGTCCGGCGGAGTGCCGTAGCCGATCACCAGGGAGGCCGGACGCTCCGGGTCGGGGCCGGCCGCCGGGGTGCGGCACCAGCCGAGGACGTTCACCGACAGCCCCAGCCAGGAGGCCTGGCGTAGCAGCTCCTCCTCGCCCAGCGAGCCCGGCGGCAGCTCCAGCACCGCGTGCAGCCCGGCCGCGATGCCGGTGACCCGCACCCGGGGTGCCCGCTCGGCCAGCACCGCCACCAGGCGGTCCCGCCGCCGCCGGTACTGCAGCCGGCTGCGGCGGACGTGCCGGTCGTACGCACCTGAGGTGATCAGCTCGGCCAGGGTCAGCTGGTCCACCACCCCGCTCTGGCCGTCCGCCAGTTCCTTCCGGTGGCTCACCGGGCCGACCAGGGCCGCCGGCAGGGCCAGCCAGCCCAGCCGCAGGCCGGGTGCCAGGCTCTTGCTGGCGGTGCCCGCGTAGACCACCCGCTCCGGGTCGAGGGCCTGCATCGCACCGACGGGACGCCGGTCGTAGCGGAACTCCCCGTCGTAGTCGTCCTCCACCACCAGCCCGCCGCTCTCCCGGGCCCAGTCCACCGCTGCGGCCCGGCGGGCGGCCTGCAGCGGCACCCCGGTCGGGAACTGGTGCGCCGGGGTGAGCACCGCCGCGGCCGCGCCGCTGCCGGCCAGCAGGTCGGTGCGCGCCCCGCCGCCGTCCAGCGGCAGCGCCACGGTGGCCAGGCCCTTCGCGGTCAGCACCTGCTGCTGCGGCGGCAGTCCGTACTCCTCGACCGCGACCGTCTCCGCGCCCTGTTCGCGCAGCACCTCGCTCAGCAGGCCCAGGCCCTGGGTGTAGCCCGCGCAGACCAGCAGCCGCTCCGGGTCGGTCCGCACCCCGCGGACCCGCGCGAGGTAGCCGGCGAGGGCGCGGCGCAGTTCGATCCGGCCGCGCGGGTCGGTGTAGCCGAACGCCTCGTGCGGGGCGGTGGCCAGTGCCCGGCGGGCCGCCGCCGTCCAGGCGGACCGCGGGAAGCGCGACACGTCCGGGCGGCCGGGCATCAGGTCGTACCGGACGGCCGGGGTGCGCGGCGCGAGGGCCGCTGGCGCGGGCACGGACGGCGTGCCGCGGTCGGCCACCACCGTGCCCGAGCCCTGCCGGGAGGCCAGCCAGCCCTCGGCGGCGAGCTGCGCGTACGCCTCGGCGACGGTGTTGCGGGCGATGCCCAGGTCCCGGGAGAGTTCGCGCGAGGAGGGAAGCCGGGTGCCGCGGGCGAGCCGGCCGGTGCGGACGGCCTCGCGCAGCGCGTCCTCCAGGGCGGCGCGCAGGCCGAGGCCGCGGGAGCGACCGGCGGTGAGGTCGAGGTGCAGGTCGCCGCCGAAAGTGGCCCAGGATTCCATGCTGCAAATGAACCACGGGCAGGGACCATCTCGTCCCTACGGTGGAACGCATGACGACGAACCAATCCGCCTACGTCCCCGCCCCCGTCCAGCGCATCTCGCTCCCGGAGCAGGCCGCCGGCTTCTACCGCGCCATGATCGACCTGGACCGGGCCGCCCGGGCCGGCCTCGACCCGTCGCTGGCCGAACTCGTGAAGATCCACGCCTCGGCGATCAACGGCTGCGCCTTCTGCCTGGACATGCACACCACCGACGCCCGCAAGGGCGGCGAGCAGGAGCACCGCCTCGCCACGCTGCCGGCCTGGCGCGAGGCCCCCTGGTACACCGCCCGCGAGCGGGCCGCCCTCGCCCTCACCGAGGCGGTCACCCTGGTGTCCCAGGGGCACGTGCCGGACGCCGTCTACGACGAGGCCGCCAAGCACTTCGACCAGCCCGAACTCGCCCAGCTGATCGCCCTGATCGTCACCATCAACTCCTGGAACCGGATCGCCGTCACCTCCCGGCTGAGCCCCGCCCCCAAGCAGGCCTGAGGCCGCGAACTCCCCGGTGCGGCACCGGCCGTAACCCATCTCACAGCCCGTCGGGCCCGGTTCGGTGCGGACCGGGCCCGCGGCGCCCCTATATTTGAACTGACTGGTCAGTTCAAAAACGGGGGAGGGGCGTCATGGCCGACCGGCATGCCGGGGCCGCAGTCAGGGCGGAGGCGTTGTCACTGCGCGGCGCACGCGGCTGGGTCTACCGGGACGTGGAGTTCGAGGCGCCGCCCGGCGCCCTCGTCGCACTGGAGGGGGAGGCCGGCTCCGGCCGCACCTCCCTGCTGCTCACCCTCGCCGGGCGGATGCGCCCCACCGGCGGCAGCGCCGCCGTCGACGGCCTCGCCCTGCCGAAGCAGGCCGCCAAGGTCCGCCGCATCGCCGCCCTGGGCCCCGTCCCCGGTGTCAACGAACCCGATCCGGCACTCACCGTCGCCGCCCACCTGCGTGAGCAACTCCACCTGCACGGTCGCCCGTTCGCACCGTCCGTGCGCCGCGGCACCGACCGGCGGGCCGCCCTCGCGCTGGCCGCCGCCGGCCTCGACCCCGACCGGCTGCCCGACGGACTGCGCACCCCCGCCCGCGAGCTGGGCGCCCTGGACCGGCTCCGGCTCGGCACCGCACTCGCCCTGATCGGCGAGCCCCGGCTGATCTGC
The DNA here is from genome assembly GCF_040680995.1 of Kitasatospora sp. NPDC051914. Taxonomy (NCBI): domain Bacteria; kingdom Bacillati; phylum Actinomycetota; class Actinomycetes; order Kitasatosporales; family Streptomycetaceae; genus Kitasatospora; species Kitasatospora sp. NPDC051914. Next base: position 35,645 of record NZ_JBFAXX010000027.1, on the reverse strand, counting down.
GTGGACGAGCCCGACGAGCGCCTCGACGACGCCGGCCGGCGCGCCGCCTGGCAGCTGCTCCGCGACACCGCCGACCGCGGCATCACCGTGCTGGCCTCCACCACCGACGCCGGACGCGCCGCCGGCCTCGCCGACCTGACGGCGCACACCGCACCCGCGGAGACCCCCGCGGCACCCGAACAGGAGGCCGCCGATGCGCGCGCTTAGCCTGGCCCGCCTGGAATTCGGCCGCTTCAGCCGCGGCCGGCTGCCCCGCGCCGCAATGGCCGCCCTGCTGCTCCTCCCGCTGCTCTACGGCGCGCTCTACCTCTGGTCGTTCTGGGACCCGTACAGCCGCCTCGACAAGCTGCCGGTCGCCCTCGTCAACGAGGACCGCGCCGTCACGGTGGAGGGCAGCAAGGTCGACGCCGGGCACGACCTCGCCGCGAAGCTCGGGCAGAGCCGCACCTTCGGCTGGAAGGAGACCACCGCCGCCGACGCGGAGAAGGGCCTCGCCACCGGCCGCTACTACCTGACCCTCACCATCCCGGCCGACTTCAGCGCCGGCATCGCGGGCAGCAACGGCGACCACCCCGAGCGGGGCACCCTGCAGGTGCGCACCAACGACTCCAACAACTACGTCGTCGGCTCGATCTCCCGCACCGTCTTCAGCGAGATCCGGGCCGCCGCCAGCGCCAAGGCCTCCGCCGGGTTCTACGACAAGATCTTCCTCGGCTTCTCCGACCTGCACGACCGCACCGCGCAGGCCGCCGACGGCGCCCACCAGGTCGCCGACGGCGCCGACCGGGCCCACGACGGCTCGGCGCAGCTCGCCGACGGCACCGCCCGCGCCAAGGACGGCGCCGGCAAGCTCGCCGCCGGCGGCCGCGACGCCCGCGCCGGAGCCTTTGACCTCGCCACCGGCCTGGACAAGGCCAAGCAGGGCAGCAGCAGCCTCGACGACGGCATCGCCAGGATCGACGACAGCCTCGCCAGGCTGACCACCGGCGCCCAGCAGGTCGCCGACGGCACCCGCCGGCTCACCGACGAGGTCGACCCGCTGGCCCGCAAGATCTCCCCGGTGCTGCACACCTACCCGGAGCAGATCCGCATCGCCGCCCAGCTGACCGCCGACGCCGCCGGGAAGCTCTCCACCGACCTGAAGGACCTGCCCGCCCGCTCCTCGGCCGTCCTCGCCGACGCCCGCAGGGTGTCCGCCGAGATCGACGCCTCGTACGCGCAGCACTGCCCCGGCGGCGCCCCCGCTCCGGGCCGCGACGCCGCCGGCTGCCGGGCGGAGGCCGAGCTCTCGAACATCGGCCACCGCCTGGTCACCGCCGCCGAGCACACCGACGCCCTGATCCACCGGGTGGCACCCGAGCTGGACCGGGTGGCGGCCCACGCCGACGACGTGGAGAAGGCGGCCCGCAAGCTCGCCGACCCCGCCCTCGCCGCCGAGTTCGACGCCAAGGTCGCCGACCTGCACCGGCTGGACGACGGCGCCCACCAGGTCGCCGACGGCACCGCGAAGATCAAGCAGGGCACCGCCGCCGCCCTCACCGGCATCCGCAGCCTCGACAGCGGCCTCGGCCGGCTCGACGACGGCGCCCACCGTCTCTCCGGCGGCATCTACCGGCTCTCCACCGGCATGACCGCCCTCGACTCCGCCACCGGGCAGCTCGCCGACGGCGCCGCCCGCCTCGACGACGGCCTCGGCACCCTCGCCGACGGCTCCGGCCGGCTCGCCGCCGGACTGCAGGACGGCGCCGCGAAGATCCCCGACTACACCGACGGCCAGCGCGCCGCCCGCACCGCCGCCATGAGCGACCCGGTCGCCCTCGCCCGGCAGGAGCTCAACAAGGCGCCCAACTACGGCACCGGCTTCGCCCCGTACTTCGTCCCGCTCGCCCTCTGGGTCGGCGCGATGGTCAGCTACATGCTGCTCCGCCCGCTCGGCCCGCGCGCCCTGGCCGGCAACGCACCCGCCTGGCGGGTCGCCCTGGCCGGCTGGCTGCCCGCCGCCGCGATCGGCCTCGCCCAGGCCGGCGCCCTGCTCGGCGTCCTGCACTGGGGCCTCGGGCTGGAGCCCGAGCGGATGGCCGGGCTGATCGGCTACCTCGCCCTCACCGTGCTCTGCTTCACCGCCCTCATGCAGTGGATCAACGCCCGCTTCGGCCCGGCGGGACGGCTGCTCGCCCTGGCCCTGTTGATGCTGCAGCTCACCTCGGCGGGCGGCACCTACCCGGTGGAGTCCAGCCCCGGCTTCTTCAACGCGATCCACCCGTTCCTGCCGATGACCTACGTCGTCGCCGGACTGCGCCGGCTGATCAGCGGCGGCGACCTCACCGCCGTCTGGACGGGCAGCGCCGTGCTCGCCGCCTTCTGGGTCGGCGCGCTCGCCCTGACCGTGCTCACCGCCCGCGGCCGCCAGGTCTGGACGCTCTCCCGGCTGCACCCCGAGCTGTCGCTCTGACACCCCGCCGAAACCCTGCCGGGCGCGCGGTACGATCCGCGCGCCCGGCATTCTTCGTCCCCCCACCCACCGGCGCCGGCCGGCGTCCCCCACCCTCCGGAAGCACCCATGAGCCAACGCCGCAGCGCGACCCGGCAGAAGCTGTACGAGGCCGCCGTCACCCTCATCGCCGAGAAGGGCTTCTCCGCCACCACCGTCGACGAGATCGCCGAACGCGCCCAGGTGGCCAAGGGCACCGTCTACTACAACTTCGCCAGCAAGACCGAGCTGTTCGAGGGCCTGCTCAAGCACGGCACCGGGCTGCTCACCGACTCGCTCCGGGAGGCCGCCGAGGGAAGACCGCCGCTGGAGGGCGTCGACGCGATGATCCGGGCCGGCCTGGTCTTCATCGCCGCCTACCCGTCGTTCGCGCAGCTCTTCGTCGCCGAGACCTGGCGCACCAACCGGGCCTGGCACGAGTCGCTGCGGATGATGCGCGACAGCGCCGTCGCGGTGGTCGCCGGGGTGCTCGACGAGGCCGTCCGCGAAGGCCTGCTCTCCGAGGACCTGGACACCCAGCTGATCGCCTCGGCGCTGTTCGGCATGGTGCTGGTGGTCGCCCTCGACTGGCTGGCCTTCCAGCCCGACCGCAGCCTGGACGACGTGCACGCCGCCCTCGTCCGCCTCGTGCACGGCCGCATCACCCCGGCCTGAGCAGCACCCCGGTCTGACCGGGCGGGGCGGACCGGCAGCACGCCGGCCCGCCCGCCCCGGCGTCAGCCGATCCGCACCGGCAGCGTCCGCACGCTGTTGGAGACGAACGAGGCGATCGGCTCGGGCGCCGGACCGTCCGCCGCCACCAGCGACGGGTAGCGGGTGAACAGCCCGCGCAGCGCCGTCTCCGCCTCCAGCCGGGCCAGCCCCGCACCCAGGCAGAAGTGCGGGCCGTGCCCGAAGGACAGGTGCCGGGAGGCCGACCGCGTGACGTCGAAGCGGTCCGCCTCCGCGTGGTGCCCGCCGTCCCGTCCGGCCGCCGCGTACGAGGCCAGTAGCGCCTCGCCGCGCCGGATCAGCACCCCGCCGACCTCGATGTCCTCCGCCGCGTAGCGCAGCGGGAACTGGCCCACCGGGGAGTCGTACCGCAGCGCCTCCTCGACCACCGCGGACCAGGTCGCCTTGCCGTCCAGCACCAGCTGCAGCTGGTCCGGGTGGGCGAGCAGGGCGCGCACCGCATTGGTGATCAGGTTCAGCGTGGTCTCGTGCCCGGCCACCAGCATCAGCAGCAGGGTGCCGACCAGCTCCTGCTCGGAGAGCCGGTCGCCCTCCTCGCGGGCGGCGATCAGGTCGGTGGTGAGGTCGTCGCCGGGCTGCGCCCGCTTGGCCGCGATCACCGAACCGAGCAGCGCGAACAGGCCCTGCTGCGCCGCGATCGCGGCCTCGGGCGTCGCGGAGCTGGAGACCAGGGTGTTGGACAGCTCGTGCAGCTCGTCCTGCTGCTGCACGTCCAGGCCGAGGAGTTCGCCGATGACCTGCATCGGCAGCGGGTACGCGAAGTGCGTGCGCAGGTCGAAGTCGCCCTCCAGGCCGGCGAGTCCGTCCAGCAGCCGCTCGGCCCGGGCCTCGATCGCGGGGGCCAGTTCGGCGATCCGGCGCGGGGTGAACGCCTGGGTGACCAGCCCGCGCAGCCGCCGGTGGTCGGCGCCGTCCGCGGTGACCATGCCGGGCACGGTCACGAAGTTGAGCAGCGGCCAGCCCTCGGGCAGCCGGCCCTCGCGGAACGTCGTCCACAGCCGGGCGTTCTTGCCGACCCGGGGGTCGGCGAGCAGCTCCTGGAGGGTGTCGTGGTGGGTTATCGCCCAGACCACCACCCCGCCAGGGAGCTCCACCAGGACCGCCGGGCCGGCTTCCCGGAGCCGGGCGTTCTCGGTGTGCTGGTCGCGGCCGAAGGGGTCGAGTCTGACGGGGGTGAGACTGTCGGCGGTGTCCATGTCGGCCTTTCGGACGTGGCGGCGTGGCGGGGCGGGGAGAACGCGCTGTACAGCACCGGCAGGTCGACCAGCGCGCGCGACCAGGGCGACGGCCGCCACTTCAACTCGGCCGCGGGCACGGCGAGCTGCAGATCGGGGAGCCGGTGCAGCAGGGTCTCGACGGCGGTCTCGACGATCAGCCGGGCCGGGTGCTGGGCCGGGCAGACGTGCCGTCCGGCGCCCCACGCCAGGTGCGCCCGGTTGCCGCCGATGCCGTCCGGGCCGTGCACGGACGGGTCGGCGTTGGCCCCGGCCAGGCCGAGCACCAGCATGTCGCCGGCGCTGATGTACTGGCCGCCGAGCACGGTGTCGCTCGTGGCCCACCGCCCGGGGAAGTTCTGGGTCGGCGGGTCGCGCCACAGCACCTCGTCCAGGGCGTCCGAGACGCTCAGCCGGCCGCCGGTGAGCGTCGAGCGGAACCGCCGGTCGGTGAGCAGCAGACGCAGCGCGTTGCCGGTCCAGTTGATGGTGGTCTCGTTGCCCGCGACCAGGATCACCACCAGGTGGTGGACGGCCTCCTCGTCGGTGAGCCCGGCCTGGTGGGCGAGCAGCCAGGAGGTCAGGTCGGCGCCGGGCTGTTCGCGGCGGCGCTTCACCAGGTCGACCAGGATGGCCTGGAACTCGGCGTTGGCCCGCACCGACTTCTCGCTGCTGTCCACGAAGTGGCTGATCAGCTCGATGAGGTGGGGGCCGGCCTCGGCGGGCAGGCCGAGCAGCTGGGTGAAGACCAGCAGCGGCAGCCGGCGCGCGTACTGGGCGATCAGGTCGGCGGTGCCGTCCGGACCCCAGCTGTCGATCAGGGCGTCGGCCGCGGCCTCGGTGGTGGTGCGCAGCTGCCGGTGGTCGATCCTGGCCAGGGTGTCGGCGACGGCGGCGCGCAGCCGCTGGTGCTCGGCGCCGTCCAGGTTGAGCAGGGTGGGCCGCCAGACGGTCATCGGCAGCAGCCGCGAGTCGGCGGCGAGCCGGCCCTCCCGCGGCACCCGCCAGCGCCGCGAGTCCTTGGAGAACAGCTGCTCGTTGCGGGTGAGTTCGAGCAGCTCGGGGTAGCCGATGACCAGCCAGGCCTCGACCCCGGGCTCCAGCTCGATCGGCGCGACCGGCCCGTACTGCTCGCGCAGCCGGGCGTACAGGCCGTGCGGGTCGTCGGAGACCGCCGGGCCGTAGAGCGGTGCGGCGCGCCCGCCGCCGCCCTGGTGCATCGGGCAGCCGGGCGGCGGGAGCTGGCCGCCCTCCGGCAGGGGGGTGGTCATGGCTGGAGCTCCAGTGCGGCCGTGGCGTGCAGGTGGGAGACGAAGTCGATCAGCACGTCGTAGGCGGCCTGCCGGTCGCGGGCGTCGCAGTGCAGGATCGGCACGTCGGGGAGCAGGTCGAGGGCGGCGCGCAGCTCGTCCTCGGCATGGCGCTGGGTGTCCGGGAAGACGTTGACGGCCACCGCGAACGGGATGCCCTGCTCCTCGAGCTGGCCGAGCACGTCGAAGCTCTCGTCGATCCTGCGGGTGTCGACCAGGGCGATCGCGCCGAGTGCGCCGCGCGAGAGGTCCTCCCACAGCGGCCAGAAGCGCTGCTGCCCGGGGGTGCCGAACAGGTAGAGCGCGAGCTGCGGGCTGAGCGTGATCCGGCCGAAGTCGAGCGCCACGGTGGTGGTGGTCTTGCCGACCCGGCCGGTGAGGTCGTCGATGCCGGCGCCGGCGGCGGTCATGGTCTCCTCGGTGCGCAGCGGGGCGATCTCGCTGAGCGATCCGACGAGGGTGGTCTTGCCGACCCCGAACGGACCGGTGACCAGGATCTTGACGGCGCCCTGCACGGTGGAGGGCAGGTAGGACGGTTCAGCGGAGTTGGCGGAGGCCAACGAGCACCTCCTCGAGGAGCGCGGTGGGCAGGCGCTCGGCCTGCGGGACGTCCGGCGACCGGTGGACGGCGGTCGCCGGGGGCAGGACCTGGACGGCGCCGAGGTCCCACAGGTCGCCGACGAGCACCTTCACCACGCTCAGCGGCAGGTGCAGGTGGGCGGCGATCTCGGCGATGGCGAGCAGCCGCCCGCAGAGCGCCAGGATGCGCTGGTGTTCCCGGTTGAGCTCGGCACCGCCGGTGTCGGCCCCGGGCACGGTGGAGACGAGGCTCTCCAGCGCGAGGACGTTCCGGCTGGGCCGGCTCCGGCCGCCCGTGATCACGTACGGCCGGACCGGGCCGCTCACCGCGCGTCCCCGGCCGCCTGCTCCACCCGGGGCGGGCTGGTCAGGTGGGTGCCGATCCGCTCGACCAGCACCTGCATCTGATAGGCCACCAGGCCCGCGTCGACGGCCTCGCCGGTGACCACGGCGAGGTGGGCGCCGGCACCGGCCGCCACGATGAACAGGTAGCCGCCGCCGTACTCGACGACGATCTGCCGGGTCGCGCTGCCCGGTCCGCCGAAGCCCTGCGCCACGCCGCGGGCCAGCGACTGCAGGCCGGAGCAGGCGGCGGCGAGCCGCTCGGCGTCGTCGCGGCCGATCCGTTCGCTGCGGCCGATCTCCAGGCCGTCGTTGGACACCACGACGGCGTGCCGCACCTCGGGGACGGAGACGATGTCCGCCAGAAGCCAGCCGAGATCAGGGTTGGTGGTCATAGAACTCTCCTGCGCGCAGGGGCTGTTGGGGGGAAGCGGGAAGCGTCCCGGCCGGCCCGGGGGCGGGCGCGGCCGGGGTGCGGTGCTGCTGGTCCTGCTGGTCCTGCCTGGTGGCCGAGCGCCCGCTGGCGGTGCCGGCCTGGAAGAGTGCCATGAAGGCCTGCGCCTCCCGGGCGGAGCGCGGCGCCACGGCGCCGCCGGTGCCGCCGGACTGTCCGGCGACGTGCCGCCCTGCCGCGGGGGCGGCACGGCGACGGTTGGTGCGGCGGGGCAGCCCGCCGGTGGACGGCCCGTCCTGCGGGGCCGGTTCTGTCGGTGCGGCAGGAGCGGCGGGTGCGGCCGGGACCGCGGCCGCCGGGGCGGCGGGTGCGGCGGGCCGCTCGGCGGCGGTGTGCGGCTGCCCGCCGGGAAGCGCGGGCGAGTGCGGCAGCGGCTCGGTGAGCAGCGCGTTCGGCAGCAGGACGACCACCCGCACACCGCCGTACGGCGAGGGCGCGGAGCTGAGCGTGACCCGGAAGCCGTACTGATCGGCCAGCCTGCCGACCGCGGCCAGTCCCAGCTGCGGCACCTCGCCGAGCCGGGACACCTCCAGCCCCACATCGCCGGACAGCGCGGCGGCCGCCTTCTCCACCGCGCCCTCGGGCATGCCGACGCCGGCGTCGTCGATCTCGATCACGGCGCCGTTGTGCACCGGCATCAGCGTGACGAACACCTGCGTGCTGGGCGGGGAGTAGCGGGTGGCGTTGTCCAGCAGCTCGGCGACCGCGTGGATCAGCGCCTCCGCGGCGGCGCCCACCACGGCGGTCTCCATCCGGCTGCGCACCACCACCCGCTGGAACGGCAGGATGCGCGACTGGGCGCCGCGGACCACGTCCTCCAGGGCGACCGGTTCCGGCCAGTGCCGGCCCGCGCGTGCGCCGCACAGCACGGCCAGGGTCTGGGCCAGCCGGGCCTGCTGGGCGGCGGCGTGGTCCGCCTTGAGCAGGCCCTCCAGCAGGACGGGGTCGTCGTGGGTGCGCTCCATCTCGTCCAGCCCGGCCTGCTGGTCGTGGGCCATCACCAGGATGCGGCGGGCGACGCTGAGGAACGCGCGCTGGGTGGAGGCGACGATCTCCTGCTCCTGCTGCACCGCGGCGGCCTCAGCACTGCGGCGGGCCGTCTCGCCGGCCAACCGGCCGCGCAGGGAGTCGGTTTCGCGCTGCTGCTCGTCGAGCCGGCGGCGCAGGGTGCGGGTGACGGACCGGTACCTCGCGGCGGTCAGGACCGCGGGGACGGCGAGGACAACGGCTGCCGCTGCGCACCACTGAGACATCGTCACGCGGCGAATTCTAGGATGATGATCCTACGTAAGTGTGAACAGATCGCAGGATTGGTGATCTGGACGCGTCAAAAGGCGACTTCCGCCATGACATTTCGTCAGTGTCCGGGGCGCCTTCCGTGCCCTTCCGCCGATGCCGGACAACTCCCCCGACGGGCCCGGGCGTCCGGACCCGCGCAGGTCACTGGCCGTCCACCTCGCCGTACGGCTCCTGGGTGCGCGCCGGGACGGGCCGTAGCGAACGCAGGCCGCGGGCCACGGCGAAGCCGCGGCGGAGAGCGGCACCGAGACCGGTCTCCGGCTCGGCGGCCGCCGGTACGACCGGGGGTTCGGCCGGCGGGCGCTGCCCGGGGATGAGGCCGGTGGCGGGCGCGGTGCTGCGGGCCGTCTGCGTCATCTCTCCACGTCCTCCGTGTTCCTGCCGGGTGCCGCCGGTGCGGGGCGGGTTCTCGCCGTCCGCTGTGAGGTCTACCCCGTGGGGCGGCCGGTTCTGTCCGGATTCGGCGACAAGGCGGTCCCGGGATCCTCCCGGGCCGGTGCCGTTCGCCGCGGGCGGGGTCACGGCGCGTGCTCGACGGCGATCATCGTGCCCTGCAGCAGCGCGACTTCCTTGCCCGGAATCCCGCCGCTGACCGAACGTATCTCGGCGCCGACGACGGTGATGGTGCGGCCGCTGCGGACGACCGTCCCGGTGGCCCGCAGCCGCTCGCCGACCCCGGGGCTGAGCAGGTTCAGCTTGAACTCCACGCTCAGCACGTCCTTGCCCTCGGGCATCAGGGAGAGCGCGGCGGCGCCGGCCGCCGCATCCGCGAGCGTGGAGATCGCGCCGGCGTGCACGAAGCCGTTCTGCTGGGTGACCTCGGGCCGGACCGGCAGGTCGAGCACCACCCGGCCGCGGGACAGCTCGACGATCTCCACCCCCAGCGTCGCCAGCAGCGGCTGGCCGGTGAGGTTGCTGCGGAGTCGGTCGGTGACGGTGTCCATGGCGGTCCTGGTGCGGGGGCGGGGGTGCTCCACGAACCTTCCGCCGCCGACCGGCCCGGAGTCAACCCCGGGCCCGGACAGCACCGAGGCCCGCGCCGTACGGCGCGGGCCCGTCGGTACCGGAGTCCCGGGCGCCCCTGACGGGTTGCCCGAGTGCCGTGGGGGCCTACAGCAGGTCGGCGTCGGTGGTCGCCTGCCCGTCGGCAGCGGTGTCCGGCAGCTCGGTGCCGGTGACGGCCTTGGCGTCGCCGATGCGCTGCTGGGGCATGTCGGCGTGGGCGCTCGGGGTGGTCAGCGAGGCGACGACGCCGACGGCGAGGGAGGCAAAGGCGAGCATGCTGCGCTTCTTCATGCCCTGCACAACGCGCACGGCGGCACGAGGTCACGGCCGGCCGGCCACGGGCGGTCGGGTACGGCTAGCGCGGCCAGTGCCGCAGGCCCTCGACCAGCACTCCGGTCAGCCGCTGCCGGGACACCGTGACGTCCTCGGCGAGCCGGAAGCCGCCCGCGGTGGCCAGCGAGGCGAAGCCGTGGACGGTCGCGCGGACCGTCCTGGTGGCGTGGATCAGCTCCGATCCGGCCAGGCCGTAGCCCTGCAGCACCGCGAGGATCACCTCGACCAGCCGGCCGGCGGCCGCGGTGAGCTCCGGATCGTCCTGCGGGGCCTGCGGGAGCGCCGCGTAGCGGTTCGGGTGGCGCACCGCGTAGTCGACGTAGGCGTCGACCAGGGCGGCGAGGGCCTCGTCCCCGCCGCGGCCGAGCACCGCGCGGGAGAGCCGTTCGGTCAGTTCGTCGGTGACCCGGACGGCCACCAGGCGGCGCAGTTCGGCGAGTCCGCCGGTGACGTGCTTGTAGAGCGAGGGGGTGGCGACGCCGGCGCGGCCGGCCACGGCGGCCAGGGTCAGCGCCTCCGGGCCCTGCTCGTCGAGGAGTCCGACCGCGTGGTCGACGACGGCGGCGGGGTTCAGTCCGGCCCTGGGCATCAGGCGACCTCGTTCACTTCGTCCAGGAAGGGCAGCAGGGCGTCGGCGGTGGCCTGCGGGTACCCGGCCATGGGGTAGTGGCCGCCGCCCTCGATGATCACCTTACGGCCCCGGAGGGCCTGCGCCTGGCGCTCGGCGAGCGCGGCCGGGTCGGGGAAGTCGGGGTCGGCGCCGCCCATGACGACCAGCGCCGGGCAGGTGACGTCCGCGCCCCAGCCGGTCGGTGCGGAGTCGCCGCGGACGTACCCGCGCACCGCCTGCCGGCGGCCGGGCTGCTTGAGCGCGGCGACCAGCCGGGCGCGGTAGGCGTCGAAGTCGGCCGGGCGCCGGTTCGGGTAGTAGAACCTCTGTGCCGCGCCCCACAGCGAGGGGAACCAGGTGAGGGCCGGGCCGAGCAGGCCGACCATCGCCTTCTGCAGCAGGTTGGGCGGGAAGTTCTCGAAGAACGCGTCGATCAGGACGATTCCGGCGACCCGCTCCGGGGCGTCGGCCGCGGCCCGGACGACGGTGGCGCCGGTGTACGAGCTGCCGACCAGGACGGCGCGGCGGATGCCGAGGTGGTCGAGCAGGGCGAGGACGTCGCCGGCGATCGCGGTCGGCGAGTAGTCGTCCCAGGCGGTCGAGGACTCGCCGAGTCCGCGCAGGTCCATGGTGACCACCCGGTGCCCGGCGGCGGTCAGCAGCGGGTGCAGGTGCCGGTAGGCGGCGCGCAGGTCGAGCATGCCGGGGAGCAGGACGACCGGGACGCCGCCGCCCTGCTCGGTGTCGTCGTAGGCCAGCCGGCCGCCCGGGACGTCCAGGTGGCGGGTCTTCAGTGCGCTCCGGGTGTCGTTCACGGCGGGCCTCCTCGGCCTGGTGGCTGAATGCCTGGCTGATTGCCTGTAGCCAAAAAGCTATGGCTAATAGCCTTAGCCGTCAAGTGCGGCCCCGCCCTGCGGTAGCGTGCCGCCGGACCGCGGGAACCGAGAGAGCGAGGCGTCATGCCCTTCATCAGCGTCAAGCAGCTGGTCGGCCGTACCGAGGAGCAGCGCGCGGAGATCGCCCGGGAGCTCACCGCGACGTACGCCCGGATCACCGGGGTGGACCCGTCGAACATCTGGGTCGCCATCGAAGAGCTCCCGGCCGAGAACTGGTCGGCCGGCGGCGAGACCTTCGCCGCCAAGCGGGCCCGCGCCGCCGCCTCCGGCGGCTGACCGGGGCGGGCGGCTCAGAGGCCGTCCGCCCGGAACGGGTCGTGCTCCGCCAGCAGCTTGTCCAGCCTGGCCTGGTCGACCCGGGAGACGAGCTCGCCCGCGTCCTGGCGGTCGCGGACCACCTTGGCCAGGGTGAACGCCGAGGTGATGACGTAGAGCAGGGCGACCGCCAGGAAGGCCCGCACCCAGGCGTCCACCGGAAGGCAGGCGATCCCGATCGCGAGGGCGGCCGTGGCGAGGGCGAAGGACAGGACGGCCTGCACGTAGTAGGCGGCCGTGGTGCGGGGCTGCATGGGTGCGCTCATGCCTGCAGCGTCCCGGAGCGCCGGTGGACCGGCATGAGTACGGATACTCAGCTTCGACGGCTTATCACCCTGAGTCACCATCCAACCGACAATCCATGGCAAATCGCCCATCGTGCCCGTAGTCCCGACGAATCCACTGGCTCAGACGCTTGGAATCAGGGCGGGCATAGCATTAACGTTTGATAACGCAGCGCGGTCGGCAACGCCGTACCGACACGGCACCGTGCGCGTGTCGCTCAATCCCGCGTCTGCCTTCACGGTGGGCCCGGGAGCCGGGGAACCACCTTCCTTGGGGTGAATCGGCCGGGCCGGTGGCCCAGCCGTAGGAGACCTTCCTGCTCCGAACCCGTCAGCTAACCCGGTCGGCGAGAGGGAAGGAAAGGAGTGCGCCCCCGTGGCGTCGACGCACTCGGCGGACCCCACCGCCGCAGCCACCCGGCTCCTCGACCACCCCTGGGAGCAGGCCGAACAGGCCCGCCACCGGCTGCCCCGCCAGACCAGGGGCGGCAGCCCGCTGCTCGGTGTGACCGCGACCATGGCCGCCACCTTCGGTGCCGCCGGCCTCACCGCGGCCGCCGCCGGCCCGGCCGCCGCTGCCGAGCCCGCCGTCTCCGTCCCCGACGAGGCACCCGACGCCGACCCGGGCCTCGCCCTCGCCGCCCGCATCCAGCAGCAGGCCGACCACCGCACCGCCGCCGACGAGGCCGCCCGCCTCGCCGCCGCCCAGGAGGCCGAGGCCCGCCGCGCCGCGCAGGCCGCCGTGGAGGCCACCGCCCTCGCCCTGCCGACCACCGGCTACACCCTGGGCACCCAGTACGGCCCCTCCGGCTCGCACTGGGCCCACCTGCACACCGGCCTCGACTTCGAGGCCGCCACCGGCACCCCGGTCACCGCGGTCGGCCCGGGCACCGTCACCTCGGCCGGCTGGGCCGGCTCGTACGGCTACCGCATCGTCCAGACCCTGCCCGACGGCACCGAGATCTGGTACTGCCACCTCGCCCGGCTCGCCACCACCGACGGCCCGGTCGAGCGCGGCACCGTCCTCGGCGCGGTCGGCGCCACCGGCAGCGTCACCTCGCCCCGGCTCCACCTGGAGGTCCGCCCCGGCGGCGGAGCCCCCGTCGACCCGCTGAGCTGGCTCCGCTCCCACGGCGTCCAGCCCTAGCCGAAACGCACGCCCCCGGCTTCGCTCACTCCTCGTCGTGCGTCTGCCGGGCCGCCGCGTACGCCTCCAGTTCCTCGGTGCCCGGTTCGGGGGCCAGGTCCGAGTACTCCGCGACCAGCAGGGCCGGCAGCCCGGGCACCGTCCACTCGCCGCAGAGCCACAGCGCGACGTCCGCCACGACCTGCTCGAAGTCCTCGAACTCGCCCCGCAGCTCGAACGGCATCGGTTCGCCCATCGCGGTCAGCGCCGCCAGGTTGCGGTAGCTGCGCTGCATCAGGCCGTACTCCAGCAGCCGCCGTGCCCCGTCGGTGGCCATGCCGATCGACAGCAGGTGCGCCTCGCCCCAGCCCAGTGCGGCGTCCGCACCGGTCATCGCGTCCAGCGCACCGGTCTCCACCAGGGCCTCGTACGCCGCCGTCCGGCCGTCCGGCTCCAGCGCGCGGAAGGCGTCCAGCCAGGCCCGCACCGCCGCCGCATCCCCGGTGTCCACGCCGTCGGCGCGCAGCAGCAGCGTGTACAGCCGCGGCCAGGTCAGCAGCTGCGGCCGCCGCAGCAGCGTCCCCAGCAGCTCGCCCTGCCACTCCGCCTCGGCGTGCAGGCGCTCCTGCCGCTTCGCGTTCAGCCGCCGCGCCGCCCGCTGACGGTCGATCAGCAGCCGCACCGCCTCCCCGTAGGCCGCCGGGTCGCCGGCCGGCTGCACGTACAGGTGGAGCCGTTCGTGCAACAGCTGCTCCAGCACGGCCGAGCCCAGCTCGGGCCGGCCGTCGTGCATCGGGGCGCCGCCCAGTTCCAGCAGCGTCAGCACTTCCCGGAGCGCCTCCTCCGGGACGGGTGCGCGGCCCTCGGCATCCGCCCAGGCGAGCAGTTCCTCGGCGCAGGTACGGGGGATGAGCTGCAGGTCTTCGTCGTCCACGCCCCGTACGGTAGCCGGTGCGGCGACCGGCGTGCGGCACGGCGGGCCCGTCGCGGGGCGGCAGGGTAGGGTCGGCCGCCATGACACCCGAACAGGTCCGGACGGTGCGACAGGTCCGCCTGACCGGACCGCGCCTGGCGATCCGCGAGTTCCGGCTCACCCCGGAGGACACCGCGGCCCTGCACGCGATCTTCGGGGACCCGGAGACCGCCCGCTACCTGCCCTTCGAACCGCGCGACGAGGAGGAGTGCGCCGACCAGATCGAGCTCTACCTCGAAGAGGCCGAGAAGGACCCGCGGACCGTCTACCGCCTCGCCGTGACGCTCCGTGAGGACGGCCCGGAGGCGCTGCCGATCGGCAACGCCGTCCTCGGCCTCGAAGGGCAGCGCGCCGCCACCATCGGCTACGCGCTGCGCCGCGACACCTGGGGCAACGGTTACGCCGGCGAGATCACCGCCATGCTCTGCGGGTTCGGGTTCGGCACCCTCGGCCTGCACCGGCTCGCCGCCCGCGTCGACCCGGCCAACACCGCCTCCGCCCGGGTGCTCGCCCGGGCCGGCTTCCAACCGGAGGGCCGCATCCGGCACGACCTCCACCTGCGCGACACCTGGCACGACTCCCTGCTGTTCTCCCTGCTGGAGGAGGAGTGGGTGCAGCCCGCCGCAGGACGGGGGTAGGGCCAGCCCCACCCCGGATCCGGCAGCGGGCTGCATTACGCCGGAGCGGCCGGTCCGGCACCGTGGTGTGCACACCAGGACGCACCGAGGGGGCCCCGATGACCACCGCACCGCTGTACTCGACCACCGGACTGCACCCGGCCACCGGCCGGCACCCGGCCGACGCGCCCGCCGCCCGCCGGCCCGGCTTCTTCCGGGCGCCGTTCTCCGGCACCACCTACCGGGAGGTCGGCTACGTCCTCACGGGCCTGCCGATCGCGATCGCCGCGTTCACCGTCGCCGTGACGCTCTTCTCGGCCGGTCTCGGCCTGGCGGTCACCGCGCTCGGCCTGCCCGTGCTGGCCCTGCTGCTGTCCGCGGCCCGCGGCTTCGGCGCACTGGAGCGGTACCGCGCCCGCACCCTGCTCGGCGCCGACATCGCGGCGCCCGCGCCGGTGCGGCCCGCCCGGGCCGGGTTCTGGGGCGCCGTCACCGCGCGGCTCGCCGACGGCGCCGGCTGGCGGGGAGTGCTGCACCAGGTGGTGATGTTCCCCTGGGCGGTGCTGAGCTTCGCCCTCACCGTCACCTTCCTGGTGACCGGCTGGGTCGTCGCCCTCTACCCGCTCTACCACTGGGTCTTCGCCCGCTACACCGACTGGCCCGGGTACCGGGTGTTCGACTTCACCACCGACGCCGGCCGCCACCACGAGTACTACATCACCTCGCCCGCGCAGATCGCCGGCGTCTCGGCGATCGGCATCGTCCTGGTGCTGCTCACTCCGCTGATGATCCGCGGCCTCACCGGGGTCAACCGCCTCGCCGCCCGCGGCCTGCTGGGCGGCCGCTGAGCAGCCGGGCGGGCGGCACCGGCCCGGCCCGCGCCGCTCGCCGGGGCCCGGCCGTACGGTCTCAGGGTGCTGCAGGTGTTTCCGGTGACTTCTGCACCTGAGCCGGGATCGTCGTCGGCGCAGGCTCCTTCCCGAGGCCGAGGCCGAGGCCGGGCGCCGCGGCCTCGCCCGGGCCGTTCCCGCCGGGGCCGCCGTCACCGCTGTCGCCGCGGGTGCCCGGGTCGCCCGCAGCGGGGGCCGGCAGCCGTCGCAGCACCTCGTCGGCCACGGCCCTGCGCCGCGAGTACGGCGGCACGTTCCTGGTGTTGCGGATCTTGTAGGCGACCGCCGCCCGCAGGGCCGCCCGCTGCTCCTCGCTCAGCGCGGCGCCGCCGAGCATGGCCTTGGCGGCGAGCAGTGCCTGCAGCAGCTCGAAGGGCGAGAGGTGCCGGTCGATGGCCGAGACGACCAGGTCGAGGTTCTCCGGGTCCGGCTTGCCCTGCAGCAGGGCCAGGGCCTGCACCCGCAGGCCCTCCACGCCCGTTCCGAAGAGGTCGCGCACCTGCTGCGGACTGAAGTTCAGCGACTGCGCGGCGAGCACCGTCTGGTTCACCGAGTCGGCCAGGGTCTGCCGGTCCGCGGCGGACAGCGCCCGGGCCAGCAGCAGCCGGGTGAGCAGCCACCCGGAGAGGAAGCCGAGGACGGTGAAGTACACCGAGAGCGCCGCCGCGAATCCGGCCGCACCCGGGCCGCCGCCGACGGCGGGGGCGAGCGCCTGGCCGAGCTCGTTCAGCCGCCGCGGGAACGTCCCGATCTGGGTGAGGCCGGCACCCAGAAGGATCTTGGTCAGCCAGTCGGAGACCTGTTCCAGGTTGGTGTTGGGCGCGTAGCTCGCGGTGGAGGTCGCGGCCTGGTCGTCCGGGTGGGCCGCGGCACCGCTGGTCAACAGCTTGGGGATGCCGAACAGGAAGCCCAGCAGGCCGCCGCCGACCGCGAAGGTCGCCGCGACGACCAGACCGCCGCCGAGCGCCCGGATCCCGTGTTCGCTCGCCAGCGCGTACAGCACCAGGCCGACCAGGCCGGCGCCGACCACCCCGATCAGCCCGATCCTCACCGCCGGTACCGGCTGTCCGCCGCGCTCCAACTGCACCGAGCCACCCCCCTGCCCCGGACCTGTCGTTCCGCAGTGACTGTAGCGGACCGTCCGATCACTCCGGGAGGTCGCTGCAGTCGTTGCAGGGTCCTTGCAGGCCGCCGCCGTGCGGCCGGGCCCGGACATGCAGACGGCCCGCGGGCTGTTTCCTCGGCACAGGCCCGCGAAGGGCCTGCGCCCGAGGCACCGGGGATGTACCGGTGAGCCCGCGGGCCGGGTGACTGCTTGGGTTTGCGCCTGCCGCCGGAGGCCGTTCGGCCCCGCTCCGCCACAGGCAGGGGCGGCTCTAGCGAGCAGCCACCTCACGCATCCTGGTGGTACTCAACTCAGGATCACCTCCTTTCAGTGTGCGGCCACCATAGGCACGCACCCCCGCGGAGGGCAATGGAATTTCCGGGTGCCGATTCTGCCCGGGTACGACGAAGGCCCGGCAGATGATCTGCCGGGCCTTCGTGCTACTGAGTAGCGGGGACAGGATTTGAACCTGCGACCTCTGGGTTATGAGCCCAGCGAGCTACCGAGCTGCTCCACCCCGCGTCGGTGAACCCAACACTACGTGACGGATGCGTGGAAGGGAAATCCATTACCGGCAGGGCGCCGGTCACCCGGTCAGCGGCGGGCGCGCCGGCTGCCGCGAGCGCCGGGCGCGGGCCCACACGGAGAGGCAGACCAGGGCGGCGAAGGCGGGCACCATCACCAGGCCGTAGATCAGCAGGAAGCCGTCGGTGCCCAGCTCGGCGGCGGCGTTCCACACCCCGTGCAGGCCGATCGCCGCGACCAGGCCGACCGGGGCGGCGAGCCGGGCGAGCCAGCGGCGGCCGGTGGTCAGGGTGACGGCGATGCCGAGGCCGGTGAGCGCGGTGAACAGCGGGTGCGCGAAGGGGGAGAGCAGGGCGCGGAGCACGAAGGTGTGCACCGTCGAGTCGAAGTCGCGCAGCGTGGGCGGCTCGCCGAACCCGATGGAGTCCAGCCGGGACTGCTGGTCGTCGGTGAAGGCGCGGCCCAGGTAGAGGGCGTTCTCGGTGAAGGCGAAGCCGCAGGCGGTGATCGCGCCGAGGACGAGGCCGGCGGCGAGCGTCCGCGGGCTGGACCGGGCCCGCGGGTGCGCCCTGCCGCCGGCGGGCGGCAGCACCGGCGGCCGGAAGTACGGCAGCGGCCTCAGGTGCGGGCGTATCCGGGGCAGCCCCGGGGTGCGCGAGCCGCGCGGCCGCGGCACCGGCGCGGGCGGGCCGTCCGGGGACGGCGCGCCCCCGGCCTCGTCGCGGGCGAGCAGCGCGCAGTTCAGGTCCTGGCGGCAGTTCGGCCGGCGGCGGAGCGGGACGAGCAGCAGGAGCAGGGCCGCCCCCTTGCAGAACTCCTCGATCAGCGGGGTGGCGACCTCCGCCCCGAGCGTCTCGCCGCGGGTGCTGCCCTGGTGGGCGACCAGGAAGTCGCTGGCCCAGCCGTTGGCGAGGAGGGCCACCGTGGTGGCGGCGCAGGCGCCCCAGGCGAGGCAGAACAGGGTGTGCCGCAGCGGCACCCGGGCCGTCTGGTTCAGCCAGGCCAGTGAGCCGAGCACGAAGGGCAGCGGCAGCAGGGCGAGCCCCAGCCCGACCAGCAGCCCGGTGGTGCCGGTCTGCCGCTGCACCAGGTGCAGGATCAGCACCCCGCTGCCGGCCAGCGCGAATGCCGCCAGCGAGGAGGACAGCGCCGGGTAGTGGAGCGAGCGGTGCAGGGCCTCCATGCGGCCCCAGAGCGGCAGCACGCGGCGCAGACCGCGCACCCGGGGCCCCGGATCGGTCCGGGTGCCGGCGGTGGTCGCGGGCGGTTCGTCGGCGGCAGTGCGGGCCGTGGTGCGGGGGGACGGGCTGCCGCTGGGCGGACGGCTCACCCGGAAAGCGTAGGCGACGCCTCCGCCGCAGCGGGAGTCCTCCGAACGATCCGTGTGCCCGGAATCACTCCGGGTGACGGACCGTCAGCTCCCGGTGGCGCAGTCCCGCCACCGGGCGTGGCGGTGTTCGGTCAGCGGCGGCGGAACAGCAGGTCGTGCACGATGTGGCCCTTGGCCAGGCCCGCGCGCTCGAACTTGGTCAGCGGCCGCCAGTCCGGCCGCGGCGCGTACCCGGGCACGCTGCCGGCCGGGCGCTCGGCGGGCTCCAGCCAGCCGCTGCCGTCACCCTCCGGGTGCAGGTTCTCCAGCTCGGGCGAGGCGGAGAGCACGTCCAGCATCTGCTCCGCGTAGTGCTCCCAGTCGGTGGCGCAGTGCACCAGGGCGCCGGGGGCGAGCTTGGGCAGCACCAGCTCCAGGAAGTGCGGCTGGATCAGGCGCCGCTTGTGGTGCTTGGGCTTCGGCCACGGGTCGGCGAAGTAGACCCGCAGACCGGCCAGCGAGGCGTCCGGCAGCATGTCGCGGAGCAGGATCACCGCGTCGCCCGCGGCGAGGCGGACGTTGCGGGAGCCGTCGCGCTCCAGCATCTGCAGCAGGTTGCCGTGGCCGGGGGTGTGGACGTCCGCGGCGAGGATGCCGGACGCCGGGTCGGCGGCGGCCATCGCGGCGGTCGTCTCGCCCATGCCGAAACCGATCTCCAGGGTGACCGGGAGGTCGCCGAAGAGCGCCGGCAGGTCCAGCGGGGTGCCGTCGATCGCGAGGCCGTGCTGCTCCCAGAGCCGGTCCAGCGCATCGGCCTGGGCGTTGGTCATCCGGCCGCGGCGCGGCTGGAAGCTGCGGATGCGCCGCTCCCGGTGCTGGGCCTCGGTGGCCTTGTGCGGGTACATCGGCGCGGGGTACCCGGCGGGGGCGGCGGAGAGCCGGGCGGACGGGGACAGCTCGGGGCTGGGGGCGGTGGCAGTCACAATCGCCCCAGTCTACGAGGGCCCGCCGGCGTCCAGGAGTGGCCCGGGCCGCACCGGGCGGCCGAGGGCGCCCGGACCGGCGCTCCGCCGCGGCCCCGGCTCAGCCGCCGGCCTCCAGCGCCGCCAGCGCACGGCGGGCGACCTCCCGGCCGATCGGCAGCGAGGCCGTCGCGGCCGGCGAGGGCGCATTGAGCACGTGCACCGCCCGGCGGGCGGAGGACGGGTCGTCCGGGTCGAAGCCGGCGAAGGCGAAGTCGTCCAGCAGCGAGCCGTCCCGGGCCACCGCCTGGGCCCGCACCCCGGCCGCGGTCGGCACCAGGTCGGCCGCGGTCACGGCCGGCAGCAGCCGCTGCACCGCCGTGGTGAACGCCCGCCGGGACAGCGAGCGGTGCAGCTCGCCGAGCTCGTACCGCCAGTGCCGGCGCGCGATCCTCCACGTACCGGGGAAGGCCGCCGTCCCGGCCAGGTCGCGCAGCCGCACCGTGCGCCAGTCGTAGCCCTCGCGGGCCAGCGCCGGCACCGCGTTCGGGCCGACGTGCACGTCACCGTGCACGCCCCGGGTGAGGTGCACTCCGAGGAACGGGAACGCCGGGTCCGGCACCGGGTACACCAGGCCGCGGACCAGGCCCCGCCGGTGCTCGGCGAGCTCGTAGTACTCGCCGCGGAACGGGACGATCCGCACCCCCGGGTCGTCCCCGGCCAGCCGGGCCACCCGGTCGCTGTGCAGGCCCGCGCAGTTCACCAGCACCCCGCAGCGCAGCTCGCCCGCGGAGGTCTGCACCGTCACCCCGTCCGTCCGGCGGGCCACCGCGCGCAGCTCGGTGCCGGTGCGCAGCACGGCGCCCTTCTCCTCGGCGAGCTCCGCGTACCGGCGGGCCACCGCGGGGAAGTCGCAGATGCCGGTGGTGCCGATGTGCAGGCCGGCCGCACCGCGCACCTCGGGCTCGTGGGCGGCGATCCCCGCCGCGTCCAGCTCGGTCACCGGGATGCCGTTGGCCCGGCCCCGCTCGGCGAGGGCGGCCAGCCGCGGCAGTTCCTCGGGCGAGGTGGCGACGATCAGCTTGCCGGTGACCTCGTACGGGATGCCCTGCTCGCGGCAGAACTCCACCATCTCGGCGGCGCCGCCGGTGGCGTACCGGGCCTTCAGCGAGCCCGGCCGGTAGTACACACCGCTGTGGATGACACCGCTGTTGCGGCCGGTCTGGTGCACGGCGAGAACCGGCTCCTTCTCCAGCACGGCGACCTGCAGCCCGGGCTGCGCCCGGGTCAGTGCATACGCCGTGGACAGCCCGACGATGCCGCCCCCCACCACCAGTACGTCGACGTCGTAGCGCACCTCGGCCCCTTCGTTCGGCTGCCCCCGCCGCAGCGATCGTGCCACGGCGGGACCGTACCGAGAAGGCAACCGGGGAGTTGCCCCACAAGGGGCGCGGGGAACTCCCGCGCCCCTACGGGTTGCCCTGGTCCTGCTCCCACGGCCAGTGGGCGTCGTGGCCGGCCTCCAGCAGCGGGATCAGCCGGAACGCCGCGTCGGTCAGGCCGCCGAAGGTGTGCCGCCGTGCAGTGCCGGAGGGCGCGTGGCCCGCCCGGTAGCCGGCCAGGTTCCAGGTGTAGACCGGGACCTGCGCCGGGACCGCGGCGAGCGGGTCGCCCTGCCAACCGCCGTACGCCTGCTCGTCGGTGACGATCACCACCCGGTCGTGGCCGCGGTAGTGCTTCTTGACGGCCTTGCCGGTCTCGGTGCCGCCGAGGTCGGAGAAGCGGTCCAGGACCTTCAGCACCGCCTCGCCGCGCTCCAGCCCGATCCGCCGGCTGGTGGTGCCGAACTCGACCAGGTCGGCGTCGGCCGCGCGCAGCGCCAGCGCCGCGCCGAAGACCGCCGCCGAGTCCGCCCGGTTGAGCATGGTCTGCGCGCTCGGCCGGTCGAACATCGAGCCGGAGCGGTCGACCAGGACGAGCGTGCGGCCGGGCAGCACCGGCACGTTGGCCAGCGAGTGGCCGAGCGCCTTCTCCAGCGCGTGGCCCCAGCGCAGCGAGGGCGCGTGCCGGTGGGCGGCCAGGTAGCGGAACGGGAACTGCTTGGACCGCTGCACCTCGCCCCGGTCGGAGATCCGCCGCGCGACCTGCTCGGCCACCGCGTCGGACACCCCGGCCTGGTCGAAGTTCCGCAGGTTGCGGACCAGCGCCATCGGCCCCATCGACGGGATGATCGCCTCCCAGACCGCCGCGTCCAGCGGACCCTGAAGCCAGCCGGCCAGCGCCTCCCAGGTCATGCCCGCCGCGGCCAGCCGCTCGGCGCCGCCGGGGCCGGTGACGACCGCGCGGCGCTGCTCGACCGGCAGCGCGAGCAGCTCGCGGCTTGCGGTCAGCAGGGCGTCGCCGGTCGGCGGCACGGCCTCGTCGGGGCGGTGCCGACGGTCCAGCGCGTACTGGAACAGCGGGCCCTGCCACGGCTTGTCGGGGTGCGGCGCCGGGTGGGTCAGCTCCAGCACGTCACCGAACCGGAAGCCCTTGGAGACGGTGTCGTACTTGAGCAGCGCGCGGCCGTTGTACAGGCGGCGGGCGGCGTCGGCGACACCCCGCTTGATCGGCTTCGGCAGCGCACGGCCGTACCGGGACGTCCAGTAGGCGAGCAGCTCGCCGGGCTCGTCGGGGCGCTGCAGCACCGCGTCGACGGCCTGCCGGGAGTGGCCGGGCGCCTTGGCGTCGAGCCGGGAGCGGGTGAACTCCGCGGCGCCGACCAGCGAGGCGGTGCGCATCGCGGCGCCGTACCGGAGCCAGCGCAGCAGGCCGAGCGTCCACTCCGGGTCGCTCACCGCGAGGGAGCGGACCAGGGCGGTGTACCGGTCGTCGCGTGCGCCGCCGCGCTCGTAGTAGGTGTCCTGGCCGACCAGGTTGGCGACGGCGAGCAGGAAGAGTTCGGACTTCTCGTCGCGCAGGTGGCCCGCACCGCCGGCGTGGTTGGCGGTGTGCTGCCCGGTCGTGGTCACGGGCGAGGTCGGGCCGGTCTTCGGACGGCGGATGTTGAAGCGAGACATGGTGATTCCCCCTGCGGGGAGGCACGGCGCGGCACGGGGCGTCCGAGATCACGGTGACGGCAGCGGCGACCGGGCTTCACAGCACCAGGAGGCGCTCCACTGGAAGGAGCCGCGGCCTGCGCACCGGACGCCCCGGCGCGACGCCTCCCGAGATCAAAAGTGGGTGCCGGCTCATTTCGTTGGAGGAAGTAACCGGTCCTGCGCACCGGGAGGTGGCAGTCGTATGAACGTGTAGGTGTCCAGAGAACAGAAGCGGCGGAGGTGACGTGTGCTGCTCTACCGACTGAGCTACACCGGCCCGAAGCCGATGGCGGGACTCGAACCCGCGACCCGCCCATTAACAGTGGAAGTAACCTCTGCCTGCGCACCTGGACGAGTAAGACGTTAGCCACCCGGCCGCCGGCCGCGCACCCGAATATCCGCCGGGTCAGGTCGAGCCGGCCAGCACCAGCCGCGCCCGCTCGGTCAACTCCCGCACCCGCCGCTCGTCCTGGAACGGCTCCAGGCGGCGCAGCAGCTCCAGCACGTACTCCCGGCTGCGCTGCGAGGAGATCCGCCCGGCCACGTCCACCGCGCGCTCCCCCGCCGCCACGGCCGCGTCCAGGTCCCCGGCCTCCGCCTCGGCCATCGCGGAGACCACCAGCCGCAGCGCGTGCGAGCGCACGTACCCCTCGGTCGGCCTGGCCAGCGCCTCCCGGGTGAACTGCCGCACCTTGGACGGCATGCCGAGGTCGCGGAAGCACTCCGCGGCGTCCGCCGCCAGCCGGTCGTAGGTGTAGAAGTCGATCCAGGTCGGGTCGGCGTCGCCGGGCCGGGAACGGTCCAGCGCGCCCTCGGCCGCGACCAGCGCCGTCGCGCAGGCCGCCGCGTTGCCCGCTCTCGCCTGCGCCCGCGCCTCCACCAGGTGGAAGAAGCTCATCGTCCGGGCCGTGGCCAGCCCCCGGTTGCGTTCCAGCGCGGCCTGCGCGAGGTCCACCGCCTCCTCGGGGAAGTTCCGGTACACCGCCTGCAGGCTCATCGACGCCAGCACGTACCCGCCGAGCGGCACGTCCCCGGCCGCCCGGGCCAGGCGCAGCGCCTGGATGTAGTACCGCTGCGCGGCCTCGTGCTGGCCGGTGTCGAAGGCCATCCACCCGGCCAGCCTGGTCAGTTCGGCCGTCGCACCGAACAGCGCCCGGCCCACCGCGTCGCTGTACGAGCCGAGCAGCAGCGGCGCCGCCTCCACCCGCAGGCACTCCGGCACCATGGACGAACGCCAGTCCCCGCCGCCGTACTTGGAGTCCCAGCGGCGGGCCTCCTGGGCCGCCTCGCGCAGCTTCGCCGCGTCCGAGTGGCCGACCCGGTACCCGGAGCGGTCCGGTGCGGCCGCCTCCCGGGCCACCGAGCCGTCCGCCGGGGTGATCAGCCAGCGGGAGACCGGAGTCGCGTACGCCGAGACCGAGAACGTGCCCGCCAGGCTGTCGCTCCACCGGCCGCCGCCCGGGCCGCGCCGCAGGTCCAGGTCGACCCGCCACAGCTCGGTCGCCGACCGCACCGCCTCCGGGACCTCGCGCGGGAACTCCAGGCCGAGTTCCGGCGTCGGCTGGGTGTCGCCCAGCCCGATCTCCTCCAGCGGCACCGGGCGGCCCAGCTTGCTGCCGAGCGCGGTCGCGATCAGATGGGGCACCGGCCGCTGCGGCACCATGCCCTTGGTGACCCACCGCGCCACCGACGTCTTGTCGTAGCGCAGCGTCAGACCGCGCTGCGCACCGAGGTCGTTGACCCGGCGGGCCAGGCCGGCGTTGCTGATCTGGGCGAGGGACAGGAGTGCGCCGAGCCGTTCGTTCGGCCCTCGTGAGCTGGCGGTCATGGTGGCGGTGGCACCCCCTGGCGAGGTCCTGCGCGGAGGGTGGCGCGCGAAGTGCGGCCACCCGCTGCACCTAGCGTAGTCGGACGCGTTCCGAGGGTTAAGAGGCCGCATTCCGGATGGCGGGATCGCGCGCCCGAACGGCCTGTCGGCGACGGTCCGCCCGAGGGTGCGACGGAATCCACTGCTCGGCCGTGCACCGTCCCGGACTCCCGTGCTCCGGTCCCGTGCCCATGTGCGCCCGCCCGTGCCCCCTGGCCGCAGTGGCAGGTGGGCGATTCGCTGGACCCCGTGGATCGGCCCGCCGTCGAGGACCCGGCGGGCCGGGGGAACCGCTGCCGCCATCCCCGCGGGCAGCGGTGGGTCCGGGAGGGCATGCGGATGCCCTCCCGGGCAGTGCGACGCCTTTCGGCCATCCGTCGATGTCCATGCCACGAGGCGCAGGGGGCGACCCGGGCCACGGAGGGGGCGGCCCGGTCCGCCCGCGGGGCACCGCCGCTCGGCCGGCCCGTCCGCCGGCCGGGCCGCGCCCCCGCAGGCCCGCCCCCGCGCTGCCGCCCTGCCCCGCAGACGGAGTGACGGGCCATCAGATCGGGTGATCCGGCCGGGCCGGTCGGCCGCCGCTTCCGTGCGTCCGCCGTGATCCGCTGCCGCAACTCGGGTCACACGGCGCACATCCGGTGGCACGATGTCTCCTGCGGCGCACCGTTTCCGGACACCCCGTGCGCTCGACCCCTCGTCAGGTGGAGGCGCGATGCGGTGGCTCACCGGCTGGAGCGGAGGGCCGCACGGCACCGGCGGCCCCTCGCCCGAAGGCGTCCGCCCGATCGCCGGCACCGCCCTGTGGACGGGCCCCAACCCGCTCTGGGCGGTCGGCGACTGGCGGCACGACGAGATCCGCCTGGTCACCCTGCGCCCCGGCGCCGACCCCGTCGTCACCACCGGCCCGCCCCCCGGCGGCAGGCCGGACACCGAGCCCGCCGACACCCCGGCCACCACCCGCCTCGCCGTCCTCGGCCGCTGCGGCGCCACCGACGCCGAACTCGCCGACGGCCTCGCCGCGGCCCGCGGCGGGGCCGTCCGCCACCTCACCGGCTGGCCCGGCAGCTACACCGCCGTCCTGCGCACCGGCACCCGCTCCACCGTGCTGCTCACCGACCTCGCCGGCGCCCAGCCGGTCTTCCACACCCCCTGGCACGGCGGCACCGCCTACGCCACCGCCGCCCTGCCGCTCGCCGACCTGATCGGCGCACCGGTGGACACCGGCCACCTCGCCGCCCTGCTCGCCTGCCCCGAGTCGCCCGAGGCGCTCGGCCACGGCACCCCCTACGCGGGCGTGCACCGGGTGCCGCCCGGACACTCCCTCGGCATCCGCGGCGGCCGCCCCTACCTCGCCTCCTACGAGCAGGACCCGGGCCCCGGCCGCCGCGAGGACGCCCCCGCCGTCCGCGAACTCACCCGGACCCTGCTGGAGGCCGTCCGCTGCCGGGTCCGCACCACCGCGCACAACCCCGCCCCCAGCACCCCCGAGGACGCCGCCGACCGTCCCCGGCTCGGCGTCGACCTCTCCTACGGCACCGCCTCGGCCACCGTCGCCCTGCTCGCCGCCGCCGTCCCGATCGCCCCCGCCGCCGGACCGGCCGGCCGCTTCCCCGCCCGCCCGGCCGCCACGGCACCGCGCACCGGCGCCGTCAAGGGCTCCTGGGCCCGCCGGCCCGCCGCCGACACCACCCCCGGGAACGAGGGCGAGGCCCTCACCGCCGTCACCCACGCCGACACCGACGGGCTCGCCCTGGCCGTCGACGTCCCCCGGCTCCGGCACGTCGTCGTCCCGCCCGGCCTCCCGTACACCGACGTCGCCGACGACCCGCTCGCCGGACCGCTCACCGACGAACCCGGGCCCGCCCTCACCGCCGCCGCCCTCACCGCCGCCCGCTTCCGCGCCGGCGGCACCGACCACCTCACCGGCTACGGCGCCCGCCAGGTCCTCGACGGCCATCCCGCCCGCCTCGCCGACCTCGTCCGGGCCGGCCGCGCCCGCGAACTCCTCGCCCCCGTCGCCGCCCTCGCCGGAGCCGACCGCGCCACCGCCGGAGCCCTCACCGGCACCGTCCGCACCCCGGTCACCGTGCTGCGCGCCGCCCACCGGCTGGCCCGCACCGGCTACGCCGACGCGCTCGACGACCTCGCCGTCCGGCTGACCGTCCGCCACTTCGCCGAACCGCCCGGCACCGCCGGCGCCAGCTCCGCCGCCGACCTCGCCTGGACCGTGCCCGGCCCGGCGGCCCGCTGGCTCTCCGACGAGGCCCTCGCCACCGTCGCCCAGCGGCTGCGGACGGCCGCCCGCGGCCCGGCCCCCGCCGAACACCCCGGCGCCCGCCGCGCCCGCCTCGCCCTGCACCGGCACGCCACCGCCTACCGCACCCTCGTCCAGGCCGCCGAACAGCGCGGCCAGCGTCTGCACGCGCCCTTCCTCGACAACCAGGTCGTCCGCGCGGCCCGGCTGCTCCCCGACGACACCCGGCTGCAGCCCGGCGCCCGGCACGCCCTGCTCCGCTCGGTCCTCACCGGCGCCGGACGCACCGACCTGCCCGCCGACTGGGGCCGCACCCCCAGGCCCGACCGCGCCGACGAGGCCCGCGCCGGCCTGCGCCGCGCCGCCGACGGCCTGGCCGAGCTCTTCCACCGCCCGCTCCTCGCCGAAGCCGGCCTGATCGACCTGCCCGCCGTCCGGCAGACCCTCGCCACCGCCGCCGAACCCGGCAGCGGACTGCCTCCCGGCACCCTGGCCGGCCTCGCCGACCTGATCGCCACCGAGCTCTGGCTGCGCCGCGTCGCCGCGCGCCGGCACGGCTCCTGCTGGACGGGCCTCCCACCGGTGGAGCGCAAGGCCCTCGCCAGACCGGCCTGAACCCGGCCGGGCGGGCCCTAGCCGGTCGCGGAGTCCGGCCCCGGCGCGTCCGTCCGTGGCGGGCCACGCTGACGCGGCATCATGACCGGGTGGCTGCCGCGATGGTCCCCCTGCCCGTGCTCGCCGAGCCGCCCCCGGCGGGCCGCCCCGGCGTCCTGGCCGCCTGCGACGGCTCCGACGGCTCGCTGTGGGCGCTCGACCGGGCGATGACCGAGGCCGAACTGTTCGGCCTGCCGCTGTACGTCCTGGCCGTGGTCAACCCCTCCCCTGCCGGCTACCCGCCCGGCATGGTCGAACTCGTCCAGCCGAGCATCGAACTGCTGGCGGAGAGCATGGCCGACGGGCTGCGCCGCGCGGTGGACACCGTCCAGGCCGCCCGGGCCAGGCCGTACGGCGGGGAACTGCAGCTGCACGTGGTGCTGGGCAGCGTGATCGAGGTGGTGCTCGCCGCCTCCGCGGGGCAGCACACGCTGGTGCTCGGCACCCGCGGCAACGGCGGCTTCACCCGGCTGCTGCTGGGCTCGGTGAGCACCGCGGCGGTGCACCACGCGAACTGCCCGGTGCTGGTCGTCCCGGCCCCGCCCGCCGACTGACCGGGGCACCCTCCGCGTGGGGTGCGTCAGATCGCCAGGCGCGCCGCCGCCGCCCGCTGCCGGGCGGCGCTGCCGGCCAGGAACCGCAGCACCACCTCCAGCTCCGCGGTGCCGAACTCCTCGCAGAGCCCGCCGACCTCGCGCTCCCAGTCCTCGGACAGCGCGGCCAGCCGTGCGGACGCCTCCGGCCGGTGCTCCACCAGGACGCGCCGCCGGTCGGCCGGGTGCGGGACGCGGCGGACGAACCCCTTGCGTTCCAGGCGGTCGACCAGCCCGGTCACCGAGGCGGGTGCGAGGCCGGAGCGCTCGGCGAGTTCCTTGGCGGTCAGCGGACCGCCGCGCTGCAGCAGGTCCAGCGCCCTCGCCTCGCTCGCGCCCAGACCGGCCTTCTCGGCGACCGCGGTGCGGAAGGCCGCCGCCGCGGCGCCGGACGCCCGGCAGGCCTCGTGGACCTGGGCGAGCACCGCGTCGCGGGGGCGGTCAGCGGAGGCGGGGTCCGGTCGCTCGGCCATGGGCCCAGCGTAGCCGCGCCCTTCGGCGGGCCGAACATTCCGCCGCTCCGAAGGAAAAGGCGACCCCGGCACGCGGCCGGGAATGCGGGTCGACAGTTGACCGTTCAACCCTTTGTGGACCGGGCCCCGCACCCCCTGGCCCGCGCACGGACCGCAACCCTCGAACAGGAGCCGCAACCCCATGAAGGTCGAGATCTACTCCGACATCGCCTGCCCCTGGTGCTACATCGGCAAGCGCCGCTTCGAGCAGGCGCTGGACCGCTTCCCGGGCAAGGACGCCGTCGAGGTGGTCTACCGGCCGTACCAGCTCGTCCCCGACGCCCCCGAGCAGGCCACCCCGCACCGCGACTGGCTCGCCGCCCGCTTCGGCCCGCAGTCCGTCGCCATGGACGCCCGGGTCACCGAGCTCGGCGCCGCCGAGGGCATCACCTACGACTTCGACGCCGCCCTGCACGCCAACACCTTCCTCGGCCACCGCCTGCTGCACCTCGCCGAGACCGAGTACGGCGCCGCCGTGCAGGCCGACCTCAAGGAGCGGCTGCTCAAGGCGCACTTCACCGACGGCGTGGACATCGGCGACCGGGCGCAGCTCACCGAGATCGCCGTCGCCGCCGGCATGGACGGCGGGCGCGCCGCCGCCTACCTGTCCGGCGAGGAGGGCACCGAGGAGGTCCGGGCCCAGCTCGACCGGGCCCGGGCGCTCGGCATCAGCGCCGTCCCGACCTTCGTCTTCGAGGGCCGCTGGGCGGTGCAGGGCGGCCAGGAGGCGGACACCTTCCTGCGCGTTCTGCAGCAGGTCGCCGAGGAGACCGGCGCCCTCGTCCCGGCACCCGGCACCGAGGCCGCCGACGGGGCCTGCGCGGACGGCTCCTGCGCGGTCTGACCGGCTCCGGCGGACGCGCCCGGCCACCCGTCAGCAGGTGAGCCGGGCGTTCGCCCAGTCGGCGACGTCGATCAGCGCCCGGCCGCCGTCGACCCGTTCCGCCACCAGCCGGATCGAGGTCTGACCGGCCAGCGCGGCGTGCACCCGCACCGGGCCGCTGCCGGCCCGCACCGGGCCCGACCGCCACAGCACCGTGCCGTCGCCGCCCTGCACGCTGAACACCACACTCCCGTGGCCGACCGCCAGGTCGTCAGGACCGGCCACCGCGTCGAACGCGGTACAGCTGCGGTTCAGGTCCACCGCCACCCGGGACGGCACGTGGACGCTCAGTGCGTGCCAGTGCCACCGCCCGGCCATCCACAGGCCCGGCCGCTGCGCCAGCGTCCCGCCGCCGTGCCGGATGCTCGGCCGGCCCTCGGCCTGCGCCTCCCGCCGTCCCGGACCGGCGAACGGCAGGTCGTCCAGCCAGAACACGGTGGGCACCGGTGGGGTGGGCGTCGGCGACGGCGTCGGCGTGGGCGTCGGGGGCTGCGGGGTCGGCGTCGGGGTCGGGACGGGCTCCGGGGTCCGCACCGGGGACGGCGGCTCCACCACCGGCGACGCGGTCGGCGTCGGGGTCGGGACGGGCACCGCGGGCCGCCGCGGCGGCGCCGGCTGCGGCACCGCCCCAGGGCTCGCCGACGGACTCGGCACCGGCTCCGGAGCACGGGGCACCGGCGGCCGCTCCGGGGCGGACGCCATCGGCCGGGGCGCGGCCACCGGGGGAGCGTCCGACGGGCCGCTCAGCGCGTACGCGGCCACGGCCGCCGCGGCCAGCGCCACACTCGCCGCGATCCCGGCCTTGGCCGCGACCCCCAGGCCCTCGCCGGCGACCACGCCGACCGAGCCCGCGCCGCCCGCCGCGGCACCGCCGGCCGTCGCGGCACCGCCCGCGGCCGCGGCACCGACCGCCGCCCCCGCCACCGCGGCACCGCCGAGCACCGCGGCCGCAGCAGCCGTGAAGGCGCCCGTACCCACCCACACCAGCACGCCCCCGGGCAGCACGGCCCGCAGACTGTGGTTGATGTCCGCCAGCTCCAGGCAGGCGGCCGTGCAGCGCGCGCACTCCTGCACGTGCCGACCCACCTCGGTGGTGGCCCGCTTGCGCAACGAGCCCCGGGCGTACGCACCCAGCCGGTTCGCGTACGCCGCACAGGACTGCTCCTGGCTGCCCGACACGTGCGCCTGGAGGAAGGCCGCGGCCAGCCGGTCCCTGGCCCGGTGCGCCTGCACCGCCGTCGCATTGGCCGTCTTGCCCAGCATCACCGCAACGGTCTTCGGCGACTCCCGCTCGACCTCGGTGTGCCACAGCACCACCCGGTCGTCCTCAGGGAGTTCGGCATAGGCGCGCATCACCATCCGGCGGTCGGCCAACGCCATCGCCCAGGCGTCCGCCCCCGGATCGGCCAGGTCGTACTCGATCGCCGCACCCGAACCCTGGGTGAACGAACCGAAGTCGTCGACCAGCTGCTCGCGCCGCTCGCTGCGCGCCCAGGCCGCCGCCACATTGCGCACCGCGGTCAGCAGGTACGCGCGGACGGCGAACTCCGGCCCCCGGCCCGCCTTCAGCGCCTGCAGCGTCCGGGCGAACACCTCACCGGCGAGATCCTCCGCCGTGAAGCTGTCCCGGCAGCAGGTCCGGGCATAGCGGCGCACCGCATCCGCGTGCCGCCGGTAGACCTCCTCGTACGCCGCGTCGTCACCGGACCGCACCCGGTCCGTCAACTCGGCATCGGAAGGCGGGCGTTCGCCGTCCACCGGCTCGGCCGGCGCGGGCACCACGGCGCGCGCCGGCAACTCCTCCCCGACGAACGCCTCCGGCGTCACACCGCCCTGGCCGGCCGCCGCCTGGCCGGGCACCCGGCCCACCAGCGACTCGCGCAGCGGCGCACCCGCCTGGTCCGGCACATGGCCGGACGGGCCCGCGCCCGCACCGGGTTCGTTCCGCTCCTCGGCGCTCACCGGCGCCCCCCGGAATCCACCGGACCGGGCACCACCGCCGGAGGTGCCGCCACGGCACCGGCGACCGGGCACCGGCAGCGAACTGCGGGAACGGCGCGCAACGGGACAATGGCTCCAAGCACGGGCAAAGGATTGCATAGCACAGCGCCGGCCGGAAGCCGGACCTGCCGCGACCCACTCGTACGAGCGCCGCACCGGACACCCGGCCCGGCAACAACTCCCTTGCTCAGTGCGCCTGCAGACCCTGCAAAAGGATCTGCAGCAGCCGCTGCGCCGGAGCATCACCGGATTGACCGTCCGTCGGATCGCCGTCCCCGGGGAGGGCCGCAGCCGCATGCACCGGCACCGCTGCCGTCAGCACCAGCACCACGTCCGACACCGTCACCCCGGCCCGCAGCTCACCGGCCGAGGCCGCCCGCGCCACCAGTGCCGCCACCAGCTGCAGCAGCAGCCGCGGATCGGCGTCCGCCGCAGCCCGGTCCTCCGCACCGAGCACCTCGGGCCCGGCCTCCGACCCGCGCTGCCCGGGCACCCGGCCCAGCTCGACCGCGTACCGGAACGCCTCCGGAGGCAGCAGCCGGCCCGCGCCGGACGCCACCGCCCGTCCCAGGAACTCCGCCAGCGACTCCCATGCCGTGCCGCCGCCGTACAGCGACTCACGGGCCTGCGCCGTCAGCCAGGCGACCTCCTCGGCCGCGATCCGGCGGACCAGCACCTCCTTGCTCGGGAACCGCCGGTACACCGTGCCGACACCCACCCCGGCCCGCCGCGCGACCTCCTCCATCGGCGCGTCGTAGCCGAGTTCGCCGAACACCTGGCGGGCCGCCCGCAGCACGCTCTCCAGGTTGCGCCGGGCATCCACACGCAGCCGCCCCGGCCGCCCGGAGGCCGCCGGCCCGCCCGCCGCCAGCAGCTCCGCCCCGGCCGGGCCGCGCTGCTCAGGGACCGAGCCGTGGCCCGTCCCGCCCCGCCCGTGCACCGGCGACACCACGCCACCCGACAGGCGATCCTGATCCGTCACTTCAACCCTCCCCCGCGGGCACCGTCGGCGCCCGCCCCAGCCGGCCGCACCCCCCGGTGCGGCCTCATGCCGTCCGCAACTCACGGGTGCGGACTACACCCTTCCCCACTTCCCCGCCGGCCAGTCGGCCGCCGGTTCGATCGACCCCGACCTTGACGGAGCACAATCCGACCATAGTTCAGGCGAGTTCGTGGCAGAAGCGGACCTCCCGCACCCGATCGGACTCCCGCGAACCGCCCCCGCCGCGACACATCCGGCCACGGAGGCCACATCCGACCCAGCCGATCCGGTTCGCCCTGTGGACAAACCCACCCCCCGCATTGCCTCATTGGAGGGCGTCCCCGCGGGACGTGAAACAGGTCACACGGCCCACGGACGGCAGGGGGTGCCCCATCAGGATTCTCATCGTCGGCGGCGGATGCGCCGGCATGGCCGCGGCCCTCGCACTCCAGCAGTCCCTCGCCGCCCGGCTGCGCACCGGCGAGGCCGAGATCACCGTGGTCGAGCCGCAGCCCTACCTGACCTACCAGCCGCTGCTCGCCGAGGTCGCCGCCGGCAGCATCGACCCCCGCCACGTGGTCGTCCCGCTGCGCCGGGTCCTCCCGCAGTGCCGCGTGCTCACCGCGCGGATCACCCGCATCGACCACGCCGGACGCCGCGCCCTGGTCGACACCGCGCCCCGCGGCACCGCCCCCGCCGTCACCGAACTCCGCTACGACCACCTGGTGCTGACCCCCGGCGCGGTCTCCCGCACCGACCCCGTCCCCGGCCTCGCCGAGCACGGCCTCGGCTTCTCCACCGTCGGCGAGGCGGTCGCCCTCCGCAACCACGTGCTGGAGCAGCTCGACCTGGCCTCCTCCACCCGCGACCCGGAGCTCCGCCAGGCCGCCCTCACCTTCGTCTTCGTGGGCGCCGGATACGCGGGCGTGAGCGCCCTCGCCGAGCTCGAGGACATGGCCAGGTACGCCGTCCGCGGCTACCACAACCTCACCGCCGACGACCTCCGCTGGCTCCTCGTCGAGGCCACCGACCGCATCCTTCCCCAGGAGCCCGCCGACCTCGCCGCCCACACCCTCGCCGAACTGCGCGAACGCAGCATCGACGTCCGCCTCTCCACCAGGCTGGAGTCCGCCGCGGACCGGGTCATGGCCCTCTCCGACGGCAGCCGCTTCGCCGCCCGCACCCTGGTCTGGACGGCAGGAGTCCGCCCCGCCCCGCTGCTGCGCGACACCGACCTCCCGCTGGACGCCACCGGGCGCGTCCGCTGCCTGCCCACCCTCCAGGTCCGCGGACCCGGCGGCGCACCCCTCGCCGGGGCCTGGGCCGCCGGCGACTGCGCGGCCGTCCCCGACCCGGCGTCCGAGGACGCGCTGTGCGCCCCCAACGCCCAGCACGCGCTCGCGCAGGCCCGGCTCCTCGCCGACAACCTGGCGGCCGACCTGGAACGCCGCACCCCCGCCCCGTACCGCCCCGAGCGCGTCCACTGCTCCACCTCGCTCGGACTGCGCCGCGGCGTCGCCCACACCCGGCGCGGGCGGGTCACCGGCCGCCGCGCCTGGTGGCTCCACCGGGCCCGCCACCTGCGCCGACTGCCCAGCCTCGACCGCCGCGTCCGGGTCTTCACCGACTGGCTGCTCGGCGGGATCTTCAGCCGCGAAGTCGTCTCCCTGGGCTCCATCGAGCACCCGCGCGCGGAGTTCGAGTCAGGCTTCCCCGAGCACGGTTAGCGCCCCCGCGCACGCCGGTCTGTAGCGAATGCGCCGGACCGGCGATACGACTTCCGGAACGACACCTCCGCCTGACAGGATCAGCCCACCCGATCATCACCACCCGTGCCGCCCCGGGCACGTCGTGTGATGGCCACTCAGAAACCGCAAGCCCCCACACCCCGAGGAAGCGGCCGACGTTGAACCTCATGCGCTGGAGCGCTCGGCTCACCGGAACCCCATGGCGCCCCGCCCCGTCCTCGACGTCCATCGAAACCGTCCCCCTCCCCGGCCCCCGCGACCCCGGCGCCGCGCCCGGCGCCCTCGACCACCGCGAGATCCACGAGCTGTACGAGCTGCGCGGTGTCCTCGACCGGCTCCCGGCCCCCGTCGCCGTCACCTACGGGCCGCTCCACCAGCTCGGGTACGCCAACAACGCCTACCGCGAGCTCTTCGGCGAGCGCACCGCCGGTTTGCCCGCCGCCGAGGGACTCCCCGAACTCGGCGCCCTCGGCGTCCTCCCCCTCATGGACCAGGCCCTCCGCGGCGGACGGCCGCGCAGCGTGAAGGCCCGCTGCATCCTCGGCGCCGCCGGCAGCCGCTACTACAACGTCGCCTGCGTCCCGCTGGCCGCCGCCCCCGCGCCGGCCCCGCCCGCCCCGGCCTCGCAGGACGGCGCCGAGCCGCTCCGCCCCGCCGCCCAGGACCTGTCCCGCCCTCCCGCCGGCCTGCTCATCTACGCCGCCGAGGTCACCGACCAGGTCCAGGCCGCCACCCGGGTCCGGGAAGCCGAACGCCGCCAGCGCGAGGCCGCCGTCACCCTGCAGCGCAGCCTCCTCCCGCAGAAGCTCGAACAGCCCGCCGACCTCCGGGTCGCCGCCACCTACCAGCCCGGTGGCGCCGACGCCGCGGTCGGCGGCGACTGGTACGACGTGATCCGCCTCGGCAACGGCCGCACCGCCCTCGTCATCGGCGACGTGATGGGCCGCGGCCTGCGCGCCGCAGCCGTCATGGGCCAGCTGCGGACCGCCGTCCGCGCCTACGCGCGGCTCGACCTCCCGCCGCACGAGGTCATGGGCCTCCTCGACGGCCTGGCCATGGAGATCGACGCCAACCAGATCGCCACCTGCACCTACGCGGTCTGGGACCCGGCCCCCGGCACCCTCGAGTACGCCTCCGCCGGTCACCTCCCCCTGCTACTGCGCTGCCCCGACGGCAGCGTCCTGCAGGGAGAGGAGCAGAACGGCCCGCCGCTCGGGACAGGGACGGGCAGCCACGTCTCCCACACCCTGAAGCTCCTGCCCGGCACCACCGGCGTTCTCTACACCGACGGCCTGGTCGAGCGCCGCGACGAGGACATCGACCACGGCCTGGACCTGCTCGCCCGCACCCTGGCCGGCGCCGCCGGCAGCCCTGAGGTGGTCTGCGCCCGGCTGCTGCGGGCCATGGGCGTCACGGCGGAGCACGACGACGACGTGGCCGTGCTGGCCTTCCAGCTGCCACTTGAACCGGAGGCGTCGGATGTGTAAAGTTCTTCGAGTTGCCTGGCAGGGAGCACCGGACGAGCGTTCTGCGCGGACGGTCCCGGGGCGGCCAGTCCCTTGAAACACCACTTCCCGGCTCGGGCTGGGTCGCGTCTTGTCGCGCCCCAGTGCGAATTCGGCGTGCCTGTTTATAGGAATTGCATTCGGATTGCGGCCGATTCGCTTCTCGGAGCGGGGATCGGCTAAGGTTTGAAACGT
>NZ_JBFAXX010000026.1:0-110853 GCF_040680995.1 Kitasatospora sp. NPDC051914 | reverse complement strand
GGTGGCCGTCTTACGTTCTCAGGCGACACCCGCTACCGGGACGAAACCCCCGGAACGGGTGGAACCCGTACACCACTTCCCTGGACGCAACCCTCGATGGCTTCATCGCCGAGACCGGACTCGTCCTGACGCCACCATAGTCACCCCGAAACCAAAAGATCAGAAGCAGCCGTAGTCCGCGCAGGAGGCCTGCCCGTGGCGTACCCGGCTGCGGGCCGGCCGGCGCGCAGGCCGCGCCCCCACCTGATCCTGGCCCACCATCACCACCCGCACCCCACCCTCCTCGCTGGATCAGGACGGCAGTATGCCGGGCGTCGGCCGGGGCACCGGCGCGGCCGCCGGGTACGCCGGCGTCCTGCCGGGCCGCACCGGAAGTGGCCCCGCCCCGTGCTGCTCGCCAGAGCGGGGCCACGCTTTCCCACATCGTGGAGGGACCGTAGCCCGCCCCACCGACAGGCCACGGCCTGAGCCGGCCCGGGCCGGACGAGGGCAGGGTCCGGGTGGGCGTGGTGCAGCCGGGTGGCCACGCACGGCCGGGCGGGTGACCTATGCGGGATGTCGGCGGGGCCCGGGCGGTGGGGTGTGCCAACGGTGGGGGCGGTGCCCCGGGGCGCCTGCCGCCGATCGCCGACCTCTCGGGGAGTGAGCACCACCGTGTCCATCGCCCACCGGATCCTGCAGTACCTCATCGCCCTCGCCTGCGCAGCGGGTCTGTGGAGCGCCATCGCCGCCCCCGCGCACGCCGTCTCCGCCGCGGCGGCCACCGCGGCGAACGCGGCCGCCGGGGCCGCCGGGGCCGCCGGGGCCGCCGGGCAGGGCGTCGACTGGGACAAGGTCGCGGCCTGCGAAAGCGGCGGCCGATGGAACGCCAACACCGGCAACGGCTACTACGGCGGCCTGCAGTTCGACCGGGCCACGTGGCGCGCCAACGGCGGCACCGCCTACGCCCCGCGCGCCGACCTCGCCACCCGCGAGCAGCAGATCGCCGTCGCCGAACACCTCGCCGCCCGCCGTGGCCTCGCGCCGTGGCCCGTCTGCGGCGCACGCGTCGGCCGCACCGGCGCCCACCACACGGTGCCCGCGCCGCGACCGGCAAAGCGGCCCGCCGGCCAGCAGCCGACTGTCGACCGGCCCGCGGCCACCGCCGAACCGGACACAGCCGCGGCTGCGGACCCCGGCCCGGCGGAGGACGGCACCGTCGTGGTGCAGGACGGCGACACCCTCGACGGCATCGCCCAGACCCTCGAGGTCCCTGGTGGCTGGCCCGCCCTCTACCAGGCCAACCTGGACACCATCGGCGACGACCCCGACCTCATCCTGGTCGGACAGACTCTGCGCCTGCCCTGATAGCCAGCGGCCCGCCTCCGGGGCCCGGTGGGGCTGCGTTGGGGGGAAGTCGCTGCCGGGCGGGTTCCGGGCCGACGACCTCGGGAACTCCCGATACATCGGCGAAGGCGAAGGCGGCCGCTCCCGCGCGGTTGTGCCGGATCCGGACAGCACCAACCCAACGGCGGAGGCAGCAGCACAGATGGCGGAGGCGGACCTCGATTTCGCGGCAGTGTTCCAGGCGCTGCCGGGCGCGGTCGCGCTCCTCACCCCGCAGCTGGTATTCGCGGCGGCCAACGAGAAGTTCCTGTTCCAGGCCGGGCGCAGCCGGGAGCAGGTGGTCGGCCGGTATCTGTTCGACGCGTTCCCCCGGCAGCCGCACGACGTCGATACTTCCCGGATGCGGGACCTGGAGGCGTCGCTGCGGCGGGTGCTGGCCGGCGGGGAGAGCGACGTGATGGCGGTGCAGCGCTACGACGTCGAGACTTCCCCCGGCCGGTGGGAGGAGCGGTACTGGAGCCCGGTGAACGCGCCGGTGTTCGGTCCGGGCGGGCGGGTCGTGCTGGTGATCCACCGGGTGGAGGAGGTCACCGCGCTGATCCGCGCCGTGGGCGGGCCGGGCGCCGAGCTGCGTGTGGAGGCGGAGCTGTACAGCCGGCTGCGCGAACTCGAAGAGGTGAACCAGCGGCTGCGGCAGGCCCACGCGCGCGAACGCGAGGTCGGCCTCGCCCTGCAGAGCGCCATGCTCCCCCCGGCCCGGCCGATCCGCGCCCACCGCACCGCGGTGCGCTACCGGCCCGCCACCGCCGCGCTGAACGTGTGCGGCGACTGGTACGACCTCATCCCCCTCCCGGGCGGCGACCGCATCGCCGTCACCGTCGGCGACGTCGTCGGCCACGGACTCGCCGCCGCCGTCGTCATGGGCCAGCTGCGCAGCGCCCTGTCCGCCGCCTCGCTCGTCGCCGTCGGCCCCGCCCGGGCGCTGGACGCCCTCGGCCGCTACGCGCACTTCCTCGACGGCGCCGAATCCACCACCGCCGTCACCTGCTTCGTCGACTGGGACGAGCGCACGATCACCTACTCCAGCGCCGGGCATCCCCCGCCCGTCCTCCTCCACGCCGACGGCACCGCGGTCCTGCTCGATGCGGCGACCGACCCGCCGCTGGACGCCCACCCCGAACCCAGCCCGCGCCCCCAGGCCACCCTCGCGTTCGCCGGCGGCGACGTCCTCGCCCTGTACACCGACGGCCTGATCGAACGCCGCGGCCAGGACATCGACACCGGCCTGATGGCCCTCACCGACTCCCTCGCACGCCACCACGCCGCCACCGGGGCCGACCCGCTCGACCCCGACACCCTCGCCGACGCCGTCCTCGCCGACCTGCTGCCCACCGGCGGCGTCACCGACGACACCGCCCTCGTCATCGTCCGCCTGTAAGGCGTGGCTGGCGGTGCGGCGCCGAGGCCGACGCCGGGACATCGACAAGAGATGCCTGGAGCGGATCGCAGGCCGGTCAGGACAACCGCCCCCGGCGGGCGGACGCCATGGGCTGCTGCGCCGGGGAACTGCATCAACCACCGCCCGCAAACGGACCCTGACAGAACGGGCCACCGGTACTCGGCCGGCGGCCCTGTGACGGCAACCCACTCTCAACTCCGCACGTCCACTGGGGCACCGAGGACACAGAGACCTTGCCGTCCACACCGACCCGACCGGATGATCAGCTCATGTCCATGAGCCGAGGCACCATCGAGGCCGTCCCCCTGAGCACGCTGTTCCCTCAGTTGTCTGCCACTGGCGTTGAATCGATGCAGCGCGCGGCTTGCCGCGTTCGCGCGGCCCAGTCGGAGGCTGGCGCCAAGGGGTGGGATTGGTGGCCGAAGCATGCGGTCTTCACAGGTCCGCAGTCCCGGGCGCACGTGATACTCCTCCTGTGCGTTGTTCAACCGGCTGCTGGAAGCGACTGGTTGGAGTTCCAGCTTCAGGTGGGCTGGACGGACCAGGGCCAGCACGAGGTGACCGCATCGGTCAACGTGGGCTGCTGGTGCGAGATCGACCACGGCACCCATGACGTCGACGTCCTCAAGTTCGCCGTCGGTGACGGGATCTCGCTGCCCCGGGCATTCGAAGCGTGTGCCGAGCGCATGACGACGTGGCTGGCCGACCCTCGCGACGCGGACTTCTGGCGAGCCCGGGAGGACTTGCCGGCGCGCCGTATGTAGGGCTTCGCCCGGGCCGCTTCGACTCCTCCCGCGCCGCCACCCGCCCGACGACAGCGCCCCCACCCCGTACTGCCCGCCGGGACAGGGCAGCGGCGCGGCCGGGCCGGGCAGCGGGTGTGGCTACGGCCAGTGGACGAGCACCTCGCCGTGCCTGTGCCGCTCGGCATCGTCGTCGCACAGCCCGGACAGCGCCCGACCGCGGCCGTAGCCGGTCACAGCGATGCGGCCGTCCCCGGCCCGGACCGCGCCCACCGCCTCGTACAGGGCGAGCGCCCTGGCGGTGTCCCGGGCCACCACGACCTTCCACGAGGTCAGGCCCGCGATCTGACGCTCCTCGACCTGGTGGCGGGCCGTCAGCTCCTCCCAGACCGTCCGGGCGGCCTCCGCCTCGGTCAGCGGGCCGGCGCCGAGGCGCCGCCACAGGACGGCAAGGCCTGCACTGAAGTCCGCCGAGCCCTCCAGGTGGAGGCGCACGGACTGCCAGCCGCAGCGGGAGTCCTCCAGCCGCGGCACCGCCGCGAACAACGTATCCTGGAGCGCACCGGGATCCTCCCGCAGGCGGCCGGCCGCGGGTCCGGGGCGCAGCCGCGGGCCGTCGGTCGTCACCAGGCCTGCATGGTGCGCCCACGCCAGCAGCACCTGCACCCCGCGCAACGGCCCGGCCGCCCCGGCTCCCGTGTTGCCTCCGGTGCCCAGCAGGTCGACCAGCTCCCGCGCATCCGCGCGCAGCAACTGTCCCGTCGACGTCACCGGCCTGCCCTCGCCGACCCAGCCGACCAGAGCGAGCATCTGCCCCACCGCCTGCGGCAACTCCCCCGCTGCCAAGCGGCCGGCCTGCCCCGACCCCGGCACGGCCCACTCACGCGCCGCCCCCGGGCGCACCTCGGTCTCCAGCACGAACCCGTCCCCTTCCCCCGGCCCGGGAAGCTCCCCGGGCCCTTCACGGTATGCCAGAGCGCGCCGCCGACCCGCCCGCGAACGCTTCGAGGAGCGCGGTACCGGCAGGGGCCGCCGGGCAGCTCGTCAACGTGGGCGGCCGCCGCCCGCGAGGTAGGCCTTCACGAAGCGCTCCATCCCGCTGTGGGGGCGCAGGTAGACGTGGCGATGCGCGATCTCGATCTGCAGGGCGTTGATGCTCACCACCATCTCGGCCGGGAGAGTGGCGATCTCGTCACGCGGCGACCGGCCGACGAGCAGGTGCGTGGGCCCCAGCGGAAGGACGACGGCGCCGGAGTCCCCCAGCGCCATCCCCGTATTCGTTCCTGTCGCCCCGTTGCCGGATGGTCATGGCCGGGGTGTCGCCCAGCAGGTACTCGCCGGCTTCCGGGCTCAGGATCTGCAGTCCGGATGCGCGGATGATGCCCTTCGCCTTCTCGAAGTTCTCCTCGATACGCACGCGGAGGTCCGCTCCGGTGTTGTAGTCCTCCAGATGGGGGCTGCAGGAGTTCGTCCGCCGCCGCCACAAAACCCGCCGGGCCCGCGAAATGCAGACCGGTGCGGCGGAGGGTGTCTTTGCGTAGCGTGTCGGCCCACTCGGTGACCAGCTCGTGCCTGAGCTTCGCGACCGTGTCAGTGACGATCCGGTGATGGAGGTCGCGGTAGAACCGGGAGCGAACCCAGTGCAGGGCGATGAAGTCCTTCAGCACCTCGACGTGGCGGTCGTCGTCGAAGACGTCCCCGCGTTCAGCCGCGGCGGCCGCATCCGGCAGACGGTTCTCGACCTGTCCCCAGACCGCTTCCAGCGAGGCCGAGGCGAACGGCACGAAGTCCCGCACCGTGCCGCATGCCCGGATCCCCTTGAGTTTGTGCAGTCGGTCCGGGTGGTCGAGATCGAACGGCTGGACCTGGTAGCCCTGGCTGCCGTGGGGGTTTTACAGACCCCTGGGCTCTCCCATGCCCAGCTCGCCCTCGGCGGAGGAAGCGCGAACCCGTGCGGGCGCCCATCGCGTACCGGCGCGGCCTGACGGCCGGTTCCTCCGTGAACACTGCGGTGTTGCGCTGCCGGACGGGGATTCGAACCCCGAACCTCCTGAACCAAAGTCAGGCGTGCTGCCAGTTGCACCATCCGGCACTGCCGGGGCGGCATACGAAACCGGAGTCTGCCCAGCAGGCCTCGCCCCGGCCGGGCACACCGGCCGAGCCGGGACTCAGCCCGACCGGGCCACGGGCGACCGGGCCCATCTGGCTGTGGAGAGTCGGCGAAAACGGTAGCTGCGACCACGAGGACCGAGTGAAGGAACGCGGAAGCAATGAACCTCTTTCATCCTGCGCTGGAGGATGAAATGGTCTGGTCAGGAGGGGTATCGGTGACGCGGCAGGGCCCCTCGTCGTTGGCGTGGTGATTCCACTCATCACGTCGTCGCCGAGGGGCCCTGTTGGTTCCGTATCCTGCCTGTGAGGATGGCAGCGCCGTTCCGGGGCGGCCTGGCCCATATCCTGCCTGGCTTGCTCGTGGATGCCCTGAGTGTGATCTGCCGGCTGCGTCCGGGACGGTGCGTGTGCCTCCGGGCGGAAGCTCGTGTCCGAATAGGGGCTTTGCTCCGGCATCGTCACAGGTCTGACCGCCCTTCCAACCCGGTGGCACTCTGTTCCTACCAGGGGTTGGGGAAGACGCGTCCATGACCGCTCATGCAGAGGCAGCCGAGCAGGCCGAGGTTGTCATCGGTGTCGACACGCACAAGGACTGCCACGTGGCCGTGGCCCTCAACACGCTCGGCGCGGTGCTCGGGACCGGGGCGTTTGCCGCGACCGCTGCTGGTTACCGGGAGCTGCTGGACTGGGCCTGCGCTCTTGGCCAGGTGAAACGGGCCGGTGTGGAGGGCACCGGCTCCTACGGCTCCGGCCTGACCCGGGCTCTGCGGGCTGCCGGTGTCGAGGTCATCGAGGTCAACCGCCCGAACCGGGCGATGCGCCGCAGGCGGGGCAAGAGCGACGCGGTGGACGCGGAAGCCGCCGCCCGCTCCGTGCTCAGCGGTGAGGCGGCGGTCGTGCCCAAGAACGGCGACGGGCCCGTCGAGGCGATCCGGGTTCTGAAGGTCGCCAAGGACTCCGCGGTTAAAGCCCGGGTCCAGGCCGTGAACCAGCTCAGGTCGGTCCTGGTCAGTGCGAGCCCTCGGGTGCGGGAACCACTGGAGGCCCTGCCGCTGCCTCGGCTCATCGTCCAGTGTGCTGCAGAGGGCTGGAGTGGACTGGCACCGGCGGAGGAGGCTGTCGTCCACACGCTCGGCAGCCTCGCCCGGCGCGTCCGGTTCCTCGACGCTGAAATCAAAGACGTCCTCAAACGGATGACGTCGATGATCCAGGCGACGGCTCCCGAACTGATGCAGATGCAGGGCATCGGACCGGACTCGGCCGCCGCCCTGCTCATAGCGGCCGGCGACAATCCCGACCGCCTGCGCGGCGAGGCGTCCTTCGCCGCCCTGTGCGGAACCAGCCCGGTTGAGGCATCCTCGGGCAAGACCAGCCGGCGCAGACTCAGCCGCGGCGGCAATCGGCAGGCCAACGCCGCCCTGTTCCGGGCGGTTCTCTCCCGTCTGCGCTGGGACCCCGCCACCCAGGAGTACATGCGTCGTCGCACCACAGAAGGCCTCTCGAAGCGAGAGATCATCCGCTGCCTGAAGCGCTATCTCGCCCGCACCATCTACAAGATCATCCGTGCCAGTCTGCCCCTGCCGACCACCACTTGAAATCCATAGGGGCATCATGCTCGACGTCCCGCACGAGCTGGTCGAGCACGTTTCGTGGCTGATCCATACCCGAAGGTGTGAACTGCGCTCGCGCTGGCGGAAGTTGGGTTGCTTCAAGCAGGCGTTACTCGTCCTGGCTCATCTGCGGAAGAACGAGACACTGGCGCAGGTCGGGGCCGGGTTCGGGGTGTCGGAGGCGACGGCTTGGCGATATGTGGACGAGACCGTGGAGGTCCTGGCGGCCTGGGCGCCGGGCCTGCGCGAGGCGCTGGTCGGCCTGGGCGAGGGCGACTTCGTCATCGTCGACGGGACGCTGATCCCGACCGACCGGATCAAGGCGGACGAGCCGTACTACTCGCAAAAACACCGCAAGCACGGGATGAACGTGCAGGTCGTCGCCACCCCTGACGGCACGCCCCTGTGGTTCTCCCCCGCCCTGCCCGGTCGCACCCACGACCTGACTGCGGCCCGTGCCCACGGGATCGTCCAGGCCTGCCTTACCCGCGAAGTCCTGGTGCTCGCCGACCGGGCCTACCAGGGCGCCGGCGTCACCGTCCGAACCCCGTACTACCGGTACGCCGAGCTGCCCGAGCACTACCAGCAGTACAACCGCGACCACGCCCGTCTCCGAGCACCCGGCGAACGCGCCTTCGCCCGGCTCAAGTCCTGGCGACTTCTACGACGGGCCCGCTGCTCGACCAACCGGATCGGCCGGACCATCTCTGCCGTCCACACCCTCCTGACCTGGGAAAACCCAGGATGAAAGAGGTTCAATGAGCCCTTTCAGCTGCCACTCGGCAGGGTGAGGCCGCGTCTGCCGTTGACGGCTGCCCGGACCAGCGTGATCGTGCTTGGTCGTGTCGGCTGCAACCGCG
The DNA here is from genome assembly GCF_040680995.1 of Kitasatospora sp. NPDC051914. NCBI lineage: Bacteria > Bacillati > Actinomycetota > Actinomycetes > Kitasatosporales > Streptomycetaceae > Kitasatospora > Kitasatospora sp. NPDC051914. The sequence continues at coordinate 102,743 of NZ_JBFAXX010000026.1, read as the reverse complement.
GCTCCGTCACCCGATCGGTGGCCGGCACTCGCAGGGTCTCGGCCGTCTGCTCGGTGAGCCGCGACGGTGCGTCGCCAAACGCCTGATCGCGCCGCCATACGTACGGGGCGGCAGTGCCGAGCCGACCGAACGGGGAGAGGTCCTCGGCGCAGGCAGGAGCACTCGCGAGGTCCATGAGCGCGGCGGCGCGGGGTCAGCCGGTGGGCAGGCCGTGGAGTTGGTCGAGGGCGTTCAGGAGGTGGTCGAGCACGGCCTGCCGCACCGCGGCCTGCTCGGCCTCGGACAGTACCTGGTGTTCTCCGACCCGTCGGCCGCGGCCGCGCGAAGAGCGCGCCCTGACCGCCGGCCAGCCACCTCGCCCACCAGCCGTCCATAGCCTTCAGCGACACCTTGAACACCACCGCGACCTCCTCTCGGCCCCGGCCTTCAACCAGCGCGGCCACGCCCTGAACCGCAACGCCTCCCGCGCCGACGGTGACCAGTGCCGCGCATCCCCCACCAGTTCACTCACACGACGTTCAACGACCCAGAACCTCTACCGTTTCGAATCAATACCTGGAGGAGCGAAAATCCAATAACGCTTCGAGGTGGATCGATAATGCAATCCCTTGCGGCCGATCGTCGATTTTCAGAATGCTATTGACTCGACTCTCCTACCCGCAGGTAACCTCGTAGCGCGCGTTTCCCCAACCGCCGATGACGAGGTAGGTCATGAAGAAGAGATCACTGTCCGCCGCGCTCGCCACCGCGCTGCTCGCACTTGCCACTGCGACCCCGTCCCACGCAGCCGGCGGCACGTCCACCTTCACCGCTTCCAGCAACCCGATTCTGTTCGTCCACGGATACAGCTCGTCCGGCTCCTACTGGAACACCATGGCAGACGACTTCAGAGCCGACGGCTGGCCATCCGCATACCTCGGCCAGTGGAGCTACGACTGGCACCAGTCCAATGCCACCACAGCCCAGCAGCTCGCCACCGAAGTCGACCGGCTCCTCGCCGCCACCGGCGCGTCCAAGGTCGACGTCGTCACGCACTCCATGGGCGGGCTGTCCAGCCGCTACTACGCCAAGAACCTCGGCGGCAGCGGGAAGATCGACGCCTGGGTCTCGCTGGGCGGCCCCAACCACGGCACCGACTGGGCGAACGGCTGCGTCGACACCTCGTGCTACGAGATGCGCATCGGGTCGGCCTTCCTCAACGACCTCAACGCCGGCGACGAGACCCCCGGCACCCCCCGCTACGCGACCTGGTGGTCGCCCTGCGACACCGTCATCAACCCGGACAGCAGCGTCTCCCTGAGCGGGGCGCAGAACACCAAAACGGTCTGCCTTGGCCACATCGCCATCGGCTCCGACCCGACGGTGTACGGACAGGTCCGGGACTTCGTCAACAGCTGACGCCGAGTCCGGACTCGTGCCAACCCCCGTATGCTCCGTCCGCCCCATCGCTGCTCGCCCGGACCGACCGACACCATCGGCGCGGCCTCCTGGACCGGCGGCCCACGAGGCCGCCCGAGCGGCCACTACGCCTGCAGCGAGAAGCGGACCGCACTGTTCAGACCGGCGAATCGCACGCTACCTGCACCTAGGATGAGCTGGTGGGCTGAGCATGCATGCATGCATGCAGCCGGCGGGTGATGGGGCATGCGCCGTCGGCGGCGTTCAGCCCTTCCGGTGAAACACGGCCCCGCCCGATCCCGGCCCTCCCGGAACCGACATGATCCTTGCGCGCCTCTCATCGTCATTGCCCGGGGCGTGCGCACACACGATCCGCAGCAGCGCTGCGGTACGAGGAACGGCCGGGTGGGCTTCCCGCCCAGCCGCCCGTCTGGTGCCGGTGTCTGGGCACGGCCCGTCGGGCCGCACACCGCCGCGAAGGGATTGTCTCCTCGTGCCGCGCACGTATACCCGGCCCGGCCCCACCAAACAGCAGGTCCGGCCCGGCAACGGCGGAGGCGCGCTTGGAATTCAGTAAACCCGATCAGAAGCGGAAGGATCGACGCTTGGGTGCGGGCGCCGCCTGACGGGCCGTGAACTCCCGGCGGTGCCGGCCCGGTGCGCTCGGGCGGCCCACCCGGCGGGCGCGCCTGTGGAGGGCGCACATCTACCGGTTCACGCCGACGCGGCCGTGTTCGCCCAGGCGCCTGGCCGTGACGTGCACGGCACGGGCCGCAACCGCGCCGATCACGGCGCCCGCAGCGACATCGCCGGCCCAGTGGGCGGCGCTGGTGACTCGCTGCATGGACACCAGGACGGCGGCCGCGGCGCACGCCGCACCGACAGCGGGCAAGGTGCGGGCGCGGGCCGTGGTGTAGGCGACGGCCGCGGCCGTGTGCGCGGACGGGAAGGACGAGCTGTCGGGGCGATCGTGGCCGTGGCCGCCGGGTGCCCATTCGGGTGGGGGTCTGCGCCGGTGGACGAGACGCTTGGCCACCAGCGCCGAACCCGCCTCCGCCACGGCCACGGAGGCCAGTGCCTCGGCCGCCGCCCGCCGCCCCCGCGGGCCGCCCCGGACGGCCAGAACCACGGAGATGGCCCACCACAGACCGGTGAACCGAGCGGCTCGGCCGACCGCATCCAGCACGGCCCGCAGCCACGGCACACGCACCGCGGCCAGGCGGTGCGACAGGCACCGCTCGCATCGCGCAACGGCGGTGACCGCGCCCATGGGCTGCCTCTGCCCACTTCGGGAGCGCCCAACCCGCAAGGGAAGCAGACCGGGCACCGACCTTGGTCTCAGGGGGTCAGCCTTCGACGCCGGTCGAGGTGTGGGCGGCGCCGACGGGCTTGGACTCGGGCGAGCCGCGCTGGCGCAGGTACACCGAGAGGATCGCCATCGAGGCGATCGCGAGCAGCTCGGACTGCCAGTTCTGCAGGGTGCGGTTCCAGAAGTCCGCGGACAGCACGTACTGCCCCCAGGTGACGGGTGCCTGCAGGTCGCGCAGCTGGTCGGCGTTGTACGCGGACCAGCCGGTGATCGACTGCGACGCCCAGGAGCCCACGAAGAACAGCGCCATGACCAGCCCGAGGGAGCGGGAGTACACGGCGAGTCTGGCTCCCCCGGCCCGGGCCCAGGCCGGGGAGGCATCGGTGGCGTGCGGCCCGATCCTCTGCTCGCGCTCGGACTCCGGACCGGCCTTGTCCAGTTCCTTCGACTCCGGGGAGCCGCGCTGCAGCAGCCAGACGGTGCCGAAGATGTACAGGAAGAACTGCAGGTACTCGGACTGCCAGTTCTCCGTGACGTCGACGGCGAACTGGGAGCTGGTCAGGTAGCCGGCAACGCCGAGCGGCTGCAGGCCGGCGGCGACCAGCTGGTTGTTGAGGTCCGCCATCCCCGCGGCCGCCTGTCCGGCGAGCGCCAGCAGGAAGGCGGTGCCGAATACCAGGGTCAGGCTGTTGTTCCGCAGGAACCGGCCGGCGGCGCTCATCGCTGCAACAGCCCGATCGTGGTGAAGTACGCCAGGCCGCCGACCACCACGGTGATGCACAGGCCGAACAGGGTACGCACGGTCAGTCCCCCTTCACATCGCACCGGTAGGGCATCTCCGGCCGGGGCTCGCAGCCTGCCGCGGTGATCTTCCAACCGTCGGGGAAGGCCGACAGGAAGACGGTGTCGGCCTCCAGGACGGCGCGGGCCTGCTGCCCGAACACGTCGATCCGGCGCAGCTTCCCACCGGCCGGCAGCCCCAGACCGGTGATCGCCTGCTCACAGCCTTCCTTCTCCTGGTCCTCCAGCTCCTCCCGGGTGCCCGGCGCCAGCGCCGCGCACATTGCTGCCGCGTCACCGCCGGCGGTGTCCTGCTCGAAGGCCGCCACCACTGCCGCGGCGGCGTCCTCACGGCCGGACAGTTGCCCGCACCCTGCGGCGGCGGCAGCCAGCACCACGGCGAGTGCCGCGGTGCGCCGCGCACGTCCTCCGGACCTCGGACCCATGCCCGACAGCGCAGCACACCGGCGGCGCCGACTCAACGAGGCGCGGCCGAAATGCACCCGGCGGGTACGGTGCAAAAGCGCACGGCCGTCGCGGACCTTCACGTGCACACAGTCGATGAAGATCACTGGATGGATCGGGTCGAGAGGCCGGTTCTGCCACTCGGACATCCCGTCCATGACCTTGTCGGTGATGGTCGAGATCGTGGACTTCGACACGCTCGCGCCGTAGACCTCGGCCAGGTGGGCGGAGATGTCATCGTGCGTCAGGCCCAGCGCGGACAGGGACAACACCATCTCGTCCACGCCGGTCAGCCGCCGCTGCCGCTTCTTGACGATCTACGGCTCGAAGCTGCCGCCGCGGTCGCGGGGCACGTCGATCTCGACCGGTCCGACGTCGGTCAGCACGGTCTTCGAGCGGACGCCGTTGCGGGAGTTCCCGCTGCCCGCGCCGGCCGGGTCGTGCTTCTCGTATCCGAGGTGGTCGGTGATCTCGCCCTCCAGGGCGGACTCCAGCACGCGCTTGGTCAGCTGCTGCAGCAGCCCACCCTCGCCGGTCAACTGGAGGCCGCTCGCGCGGGCCCGGTCGACCAGCTGCCCGATCAACTGGTCGTCCAGCAGGTCCGCCGACAGCTCAGCCGGCCGGACCTCTTCAACCGCCTCAGCCGAGACGATCACGTCGCTCATCAGGTGTTCTTCCTTGATCGGGAGTTACACCGATGACGGTACAGACCCCGCGCGGGCGATGCGCGCGAGCCTTGGGGGCCCCGCCGGCGCCGGGCCCGGCGGGTTGAGGTTGTGCACAGGCCTGGCGGCGGGGCGCAGCGGGCGGCCCGGTACTGCCGTGATCGGCCGCCGGAGGGTGTCCCAGGGAGTAGTCGGCGCCCCCTTGTCCTGCCCCTTGACTTGCAGGTCAGGCCTCTTGGCCGGGCGCCGCCCGGCGCCGTTCGCAGGCGACTCGGTGGGCAACTCCGCAGGCAACTCGCAGGGCAACCCGGGACCGACATGTCCCACGGGTGGGACAAGCGGCCGGACGCCGCCGCTGGCACTGGCCATCACCGAAGCCGGGGCCGCCACGTGCGCACCGTGCGCGTACGTGGCGGCCCCGGGCGACGGCTTCGCGGCGGCACTGTCACAGGACGCCGAAGTCGGCCCACTCGATGCCGGTGAACTCCACCGCCAGGCCGGACGCGCGGCGCCCGCTGTCGCGGAAGTAGTGCTCCTGCAGACCCGCGGCGAGGATGGCGGCCTGGTCGGTCTCGGAGGCGCCGGCGTCGCGGGCGGCGAACAGTTCGGCGGCGACGTCGCCGGGCAGGTGCTGGGTGATCAGGCGCAGCCGCGGGTCGTCGGTGGAGCCGGCCGCACTGGCGAAGCCGAACTGTGCGCTGGCGTGCAGAACGAAGCCGTCGCGTTCGGCGATCCGACGCACCCGCTGCTGGACCCGGGGCTGCCAGGCCGCGCGGACCGCGTCCGCGATCGCCTGCGCCGCCGCCGGCTTCGGGGCCGCTGGGCCCTTGAGCCACCGCTGCACGGTGCGCTGCGAGATGCCGAGCTGCCCGGCGACAGCGGCGGTCGAGCCCTTCGCGGCCTTGACCAGGAAGCGGACCCGGGCGGGTACGGACTTGGGGATCGGCCGGGTGCGCAGCGCGCGTTCCAGACCGTCTTCTATCTCTCCCATAGGTGGCCATCCTCTCCACTCGTCCGCGCGGCAGCGGGCGAGGCTCCAGATCGTCTTGTGCCGGGCGATCACGGCTCCGCCCGGCTAAGGCCGGCGCGGGCGTGGCTGCGGGGCGGCCTGAGTGCCCATCAGGGTGTTTCTCGGGCCTCTCGGGGATCAGTCCGTGTCGCGGGTCATGTCGACGATGCGGCTGTAGTGGCCCTGGAATGCGGCGGTGATCACGGCCTGCGGGCCGCCGCGGTGCTTGGCGACGTTGAGCTCGATCTCGCCGGCGCGGACGCTCTCCCTCTCGTGCATGTCCTCGCGGTGGAGCAGGATGACAATGTCGGCGTCCTGCTCGATCGAGCCGGACTCGCGCAGGTCGGAGACCATCGGGCGCTTGTCCTGGCGCTGTTCGGGGCCGCGGTTGAGCTGGGAGAGCGCCACGACCGGGCACTCCAGCTCCTTGGCCATCATCTTGAGGTGGCGGGAGATGTCGCTGATCTCTTCCTGCCGGTTGCCGTAGCGCTTGCTGCCGCCGGACTGCATCAGCTGGAGGTAGTCGACGACGACCAGGCCGAGGCCGCCGTGCTGCTGGGCGATGCGCCGGGCCCGGGAGCGGATCTCCATCAGGGTGAGTTCCTGGGAGTCGTCGATCACCAGCGGCGCGTCCATGATCTCGGGGGTCCGGCGGGCGAGGCGCTGGACGTCGTCGTCCGTGACCGTGCCGGCCTTGATGTGGTGCAGCGCGACCTTCGCTTCGGCGGAGAACAGTCGCTGCACGATCTCCGCGCGGCCCATCTCCAGGGAGAAGAAGGCGGCGGTCTTCTGCTGGTGGATGGCGCAGGCCCGGGCGAAGTCCAGGGCGAGTGTGGACTTGCCGACGCCCGGCCGGGCGCCGATGACGACGAGCTGGCGGGGCAGCAGGCCGCTGGTGAGCTGGTCCAGGTCGGCGAAGCCGGTGGACAGTCCGGCCAGGGTCTTGCGGGTCTTGGTCGCGTCCAGGCCGTCGAAGAACGCCTCCACGTCGTCGCCAACCGGGGCGTACGAGGTGCTGACCGTGCGGGCGCTGACGGCCTTGTAGACCTCCTCCTGGGCGGCCTGGACGATGGCGTCGAGCTCGCCCTCGGCCGCGTAGCCCATCCCGGCGATCCGGGTGCCGGCCTCGACCAGGCGGCGCAGTACCGCCCGCTCGTGGACGATCGCGGCGTAGTACTCGGCGTTCGCCGCGGTGGGCACCGAGTTGACCAGGGTGTGCAGGTAGCCGGGGCCGCCGGCCCTCTCCAGGTCGCCGCGCCGGGTCAGTTCGCCGGCCACGGTGATCGGGTCGGCCGGCTCGTCCTTGGCGTAGAGGGCGAGGATCGCCTGATGGATCGTCTCGTGCGCGGGCCGGTAGTAGTCAGCGGGCTGGAGGACCTCGACCACGTCGCCGATCGCGTCCTTGGACAGCAACATCCCGCCCAGCACCGACTGCTCGGCATCCAGGTCCTGCGGCGGCACCCGCTCCAGGACCGCCTCCCCCACCGGACCGCCGTCCGTGCGGCGGGTCCGCCCGCCCCACCTCGGCGCGGGCAGCTGCTCGACGAACATCTCCCCGGCCGGCGCGTAGTCGTCCTCCGGCAGCTCATCGGGCAGGTCGTCCGGCTCCAGACCCTGGCCGTCGGGCAGTACGCTCATGGCGAATCTCCTGTTCGAGGGATGGTTCGACCCGGCGGCCGGGGGTGCAGACCCCGGCCGCCGTTTGCTGTTCGAGGGATGGTCGGGCGTTGACCTTGGGCTGCCACGGCACGCCCTCGGCCGCGAGGATCTCGGCCATCGACAACCCCTCCGGCTTGCCGCCGCGCCGCTGCTGCTCCTCACGGACGCAGGTCGGGCAGTCCAGCGGAAGCGCCGGGTGGCGCGAGCACTTGTCCGGGTCCGGGCGCCGAGGTGCGGCCGGCTTGGCCGGAGCACCGGCGTACTGGGCGTGGATCGCCTCGCCCAGGCGCCACCACGACGGCTTCTCCTCGCCCATCCAGGCTGCGACCGCCGCCAGCCACTCCACCGGCTCGCCCTTGGCCACGAGCCGGGTCGCCGACTCGGTGAACTCCGCCAGGGCGTCCGGCCCGCGGTGGCGGCCGACCCCGATCGAGTCCCGGCCCGACTGCCAGGCCGCCACGATCCGCCGGACCTCCGCCGGAAACTCGGCTCCAGGGGCAGCGGGAGCGGACTCCTCCCGGGGCGCGAGTACGGCCGCAGCCGAAGGCGCGGCCTGCCCCTGCGGACGCTCTTCCTGCTCGTCGATCTTCTTCTTCTCCTGCTCCTGGGCGGTGGCACCAGGGGTGGCCGACGTCGGAGGAGCGGTAGAGGAAGAAGAGTCATTAGCGGAGTACTTGGAAGATGATCCCTGGTCCCCCGAATCCGGGTGAGCCGAATCCGGGTGAGCCGGTTCCTGGAAATCCGGATTCGGCTCCGGTTCCGGGTTTCCAGGAACCGGACCTCCAGACCTCTCCTGACCTGCGGACTTCCGGCCGCGCGGCTGCTTTGGGGGAGGTGTCTTTGGGGAGCCCTTGGAGGCTCGCTTGCGGTCGTCCGGGTCGGTCCTCTGCTCAGGGGGCACCGGTCGGCTGTACACCTCGCACACCCACTCGTGGGTGCCGTTCTTGTGGTGCATCAGCCGTCGGACGATGTACCCGGCCCGCTCCAGCTCGTACGAGGCCGCGTACAGGGCGTCGCGGCCCTCCAGGTTCTTCGCCCCGTTCCGCTTGGCGCGCTTCACCATGTCCGGGACGCTGTCAATCTCGACGCCGGGCGGCCGGCGCAGCCACCGAGTCAGCAGGCCCAGCGCCCGGCACGACAGATCGTCGTCCACCGTCAAGTTGTCGAGAGTCGTCCAAGTCGCCGACTCCTCGGCGCGGTACATCCTCACCGGGCCACCTCCGAACCGGCAGCGGGCGCCAGGAGCAGCCCGGCCGGGACGGTGGGCGAATGGGTGAGTTCGGGGGAATGCAAGGTGTGTGTCACAGGGCCGGCGGTCGCATGGCCGGCCTGCGGACGGAGGCCACCGACCCCGGCAGGGAGCGGAGGTACGTCAGCAGAAGCGGCGCCGTGCGTGCTGGGGCAGTTGTCGGGCATCAGCCGTCGGCTGCAGTCGAGCCGGCGGCGCGGCGGAGTCAGAAGGGCCGGAGTGACACGGCCGAACCGCAGAGTGACGGCCTGGAACAAGGGGGGCGCTACCTCTCGGGTCAGCGCCGCCCCCGAGCCGATACGCAGGATCGCCCGGCCGGGCGAGAGACGGGTGTCTTTCGCCGAGATCTGCGAGCACCTGGTACCGTCGGAGACGACGTAGTTAACGGCAGCGGAGCGGCCCCCAGACGGCAAATCTTGGGCCGCTTTTGCTGTTTCTGAACGTCATATGTGCGCGTCGCCGGGCATCGGGTGAGCCTTGGTCCCCGTGAGGACTGGGCTTTCAGTGCTTTCAGGGGCGAACCGCGTCGACGCCCACGTCCGTGCAGGGCTGGCCTCCTCACTGCCCCGGGGAGGGAGAAGGTGTCAGCGGGTGGTGCCGAGGTCCCGCCACCCGGCACGGGCCCCCGACCCGGCGGACCGGTGCTGGAAGCTTGCCTGGCTGCGTGCGAAGGGGGCGTGGCGCTCGGCCATGGTCACCACCCGCCGGCGCCTGTCGCTGCAGATGCCGTGGATCGCCCATGTCCGCTGGCGCGAGGACAAGCAGGCCGCCCGGGTGAGCGCCGACGGCATCACCCTGCCCCCTGTCGCAGCCCCCAGGCCCGCGCCGGGGATAGCGGGCACCGTCGGCAGTGCCGGCTGCGGCATGCCGGACAACGAGCAGCTCGCCGAAGCGGCCGTTTCGTCGGGCTTCGGCCTGGAGCCGGGCCTCGGTTCTTCAGGGCCCCGACCGCGGGCCGCAGGCACCGCTTCACCACTGGGGGACGTCACGATCGTGGCGGATCCGCCTCCTGGTCCTCGGCGCGAGGGAGCGGTCTGGTGGGCTGCTCGTCGTCGCGCCGGGACAGGGCCTGGGCCTGGTCCAGGGCGGCCCGGGACCGTGGGCGGGGGATTCTGCCTGCCGTGCAGGTCTGCGCCTTCGCGCTGGAGGTCCGGGTGGGTCGTTCCAGAGTGATGGGGCCGCTGCGCCCGGCGATCGTGCGGCCTGCCCCTCTCGGGGCCCTCAAGAAGCAGGCGATGACCGCCCCGTGGGTGGTCGTGATCGACAGGTGGGGTTCGTCCAGCCGCCAGCGGATCCCTACCTCGCTGCCAACGAGACCCGCGGGGAGCAGGTAGAAGTTACCCTCGAACGGCACGAGTCCGTGGAGATCGACCCTGCGCTGAACGCAGATGCGAGCCGGGAACGGCTTCGAGGGCAGGGGCAGCAGGGCCCAGGCGTCGCAGTCCGCCCGTCGGCGCCAACCGTCCGAGCGCTCGGCCAGGCGGTCGAGGCTGTCTTGTGCCGTCTGTACGCCGAGATCGTCGGCCGTGGTGTCCCACCAGTGAAGGACGACGGAGCGGCGGGCACGGGTGGCGGGGATGGACGGTCCCATCTGCGGGCGGATCGCGATGGAGGCAGCGTAATAATTCGCGATTTCCTGAAAGGCGGCGGTCACCTTGCCGGCCGGTGAGCAGACCGGTGGAGTCCGGTCGAACAGCCAGCGTTCGCCGGTGCCGCCCAGCCGACGCAGCACCTGGTCCACGGCTTCGACGCAGTGCGGGAGGTCGTTGGTGGCGGTCAGAGCCGCCCGCCAGCGGCCGGATCGCGTGAGCGAACCCATGAGCAGGTACGCCTGGCGCCCGCAGTCCCACTCGGCCGGCGGGGCCGGGAGCTGTACCCAGTCGAACTGCACGTCCTCCACGGTGCCGCAGGTGGGGCCTCTCCCCCGGTGGCAGAGTTCGCAGCACGGCCGCGTCAGATGCCTGCGCAGGGCGCGGGTGAACGTCGAATAGGCGCCGCCGTAGCCCAGCTCGACGATTTCGCTGTGAAGAACGTTCGCCCGCAGGTGCGGATCGTCGTCGAGCCGTTGCTGGCAGTACGGGATGAATCGAAAGAACTCGTTATGGGGCACTGCTCGGACCCCTACAGTCCGCTCTCCCTTGAGATAGGCCCTGACTGTCTTGCGGTCACGGCCCAGGCGGTGGGCGATCGCCGAGACGGACCAACCCTGGCGACGCAAGGCGCAAATCTCTTTGTACTCCTCTGAACTGAGCATCCGAACCCCTAACTGTCAAACTTCGCCACCACAAAGCGTCTTGAATTAGCGGCGACCGCGAGACATGGTCGAATCTGCTGAATATGCCATAGGCAATTTCAGAGGCCGCTGCCGCCCTGGCAAGGGTTGCGGCCTCGACCAGCGGCACAAGAGGCGCGAACCGCCCTCCTGCGGAGTTCTGCCGAGCATTGCGAGAATTACATACTGAAGGGCGCCTGAACCATGCATGCATGATGATTGCCGCCGGATCGCCCATGCGGCAAATCCCGGTGTTCGTTCGCCCCCTGGCCCCGCCCCTCGCCCGACGGGCAGGGGGCGAACCGGCCTCTGTGCGGCCGGTGGCGGCAGGCGTGGGATACGACGCGCGCGGTCTCACAACGACAATCGGCAGGAGACGGTCTTGGTTCCATCGCGATGGAAACGACAGGCCCAGGATCTGGCGACGCTCTCGACCAGAAGCAGACCCCGCCCGCCTTCTTCACAGGTGATTGCCCGGTGCACTCGGGGAGCGCTCGTGGAGCGGTCTCGAATACCGATCGACAACCACCGCTGGTCGAGCGCGATCGTCACCCTGATCGGATGCTCGCTATCGGTGTGCCGGATCGCGTTCGTCAGAAGCTCAGTGGTCAGGAGTTCGGCGTCATCGGTGAGGTGCGCCATCTCCCAGTGGCTGAGGATTTCCTTCACGGCGCGGCGCACGGGCCGCACCTGATGGGGCTCCGGGAACACGAACATGGAGATGCGCCGTTCCTGTGCGTCACATGCGTCCGTGCCCGGCGATTTTGTGGAGGTCATGTCCGTCCCCTGGCTTCGCTCCCCGGCGAAGCCGGGATCCCGTCCTTCACGGTCCGTCGGCGGTTCGGCGGGCTCGCGGCCTGAAGTGAGCTCATGAGTTCTTCCTCGGAGGCCTGGTGCCGGCCGTGGCGTCCGATGACTCGGCCAACTGCGGCGGGCGGGGACCGATGAGGTCCACGGCCGAGGATGTGGCGTCGTCGGGGGGAACAGGAGAGGCGTCGGCGGCCAGGCTGATGCCGAGTTGCTGTGCGAGGCCGTCGGCGAGAGCTGCCAGGGTGGGGTGGGCCGAAACGAAGTCGCTGGCGAGTCTGATCCCGAGCGAGTCCTCCACGCGGGTGCGCAGTTCGATGCGGAGCAGGGAATCGAACCCGAGTGCCTTCAACGGGGTCTGCGGATCCAGGGTGCTGGCCCCCAGCCGGAGGACGGTACGGATGTGTTCGGCCAAGAGGTCCTCGAGGATCGTGCGGCGGGCGAAGCCGGGTTCCGCGGCCTGCAGCTCGCCCAGGATGTCGCGCACGGCATCCTGGGCGACCGTCTGCGCGGGGATGTCGGGCGCCTCGGGGGTGAGGAGGGCGAACAGCGAGGACTTCCGGCCGGCCGGGGGAATCCAACTGTCCGGCGGGCCGGGGATGACGCCGGTGCGTACGCGGTTGTGGGTCAGAAGCGCCGCGAGGGCCGTGAGCCCCTCGGCGGTGGGGATGGTCTGGTAGCCGCGGGTCGCGAAGCCGGTGGCGACCCCGGTTTCGCCCCAGGGCCCCCAGTTCACGGCCAACGTGGGCAGGTCCCGGGCGGTGCGCCAGGTGGCGAACGCGTCGAGCCACGCGTTGGCGGCCGAGTAGGCGCCCTGGCCCGGGTTGCCGAACAGGGAAGCCATGGAGGAGTACAGGACGAACCAGTCCAGCGGCAGCGAGGTGGTGGCCTGGTGGAGACGCCAGGCACCGGTGGCTTTGGGATGCCAGACGCGTTCGAGCTGGTCGTCGGTGATGTTGGACACCGCGGCGTCGTCGAGGACCATCGCGGCGTGGATGACGCCGCGCAGTGTCCCGCCGTCGGCGGTGGCTTCGGCCACCAGCTTCTCGGCGACGCCGGGCTGGGCGATGTCACCGAGCACGACGCTGACGCGGGTTCCCCGTTCACGCAGCCCGGCGAGGACCCGTTCGGTGTCGGCCGAGGGCGGTGTGCGTCCGTTGAGAACGAGGTGATCGGCGCCCTGGTCTGCCAGCCAGCGGGCCGTGGCGAGGCCGACGCCGCGCAGGCCTCCGGTGATGAGGTAGGCGCCGTCCGCTCGGACCGGTGAGGGCGCTTCGCGCAGGATGGCAGTGGTGCTGCCTTCGCTGGGTATGGTCAGGACCAGTTTGCCGATGTGCCCGGCGCCGGCCATGAGGCGGAAGGCGTCGGAGGCCTGCGCGAGCGGATGGGTCCGGTAGGGCAGCGGGGTGAGGGTGCCCCGGTCGAATTCCGCCAAGACCTCGCGCATCATCTCGGCGAAGGTGTCCGCGCGGGTGTGCTGGAGCTCGACGAGGTCGACCGTGGTCATGGTGATGTTGTGTCGTAGCAGTCCGAGACCCAGCGGGGTGTCGGCGAGAATGTCGCGTACACCCAGCTCGACGAATCTGCCGAAGGGCCGCAGTGTTTCCAGTCCGGCCCTGATGGCTCGCCCGGAGAGGGAGTTGAGGACCACGTCGACCCCCTCTCCCCCCGTGACGGCGCGGGTCTGCTCGGCGAAGTCCAGCGAGCGGGAGTCCATGATGTGCCGGATGCCCATTGCGCGCAGGTGTTGGCGCTTGTCCTCGCTGCCTGCGGTGGCGAACACCTCGGCGCCCAGGCGCCGCGCGACCGCGATCGCGGCCAGTCCGGTCCCGCCGGTGGCGCTGTGGATGAGGACACGCTCACCGCTGGTGAGCCCGGCGACGTGGCGCAGTGCGTACCAGGCGGTGAGGTAGGCGATGGGCAGCCCTGCGGCCGTCTCGGCGGGCAGGCCCGCCGGGATGGGGGCGACGGCGGCCGCAGGCACGGTGGTGAAGGTGGTGAAGAGGCCGCCTCGCACGTCGACGACGAGGACGCTGTCGCCGGCGCACAGATGCCTGACGCCCGGTCCGACGGCGGTGATCACGCCGGTGGCCTCGAAGCCGATGCGGTAGCCCGCTTCATCGTCGGTCGCCAGCATGCCCATGGCGGTGAGCACGTCGCGGAAGTTCACGCCTGCGGCGTGAAGGCGCAGTTCGACCTCACCGGGGCCGGGGGCACGTCGCGGTGTGGCGGTCAGGCGCAGGGCGTCGAGGTCGCCGAGCCGCTCCGCGTGGAGCTGGAAGCGGTCGGTGCCGTAGCGCACGGTGCGGGTGACGGCGGTGGCGCGTTCGGTTTCGGACAGGGGGGTGTAGGCCAGCCGGGCGATGTGGCGGGCGTCACCGCGCAGGGCGATCTCGTCCTCAGGGGGGTCGGTGAGGAGTTCGGCCGCGAGCCGGTGCAGGTCGACGTCGGCGTAGTCGGCGTCGATGAGGGTCGCTCGCAGCTCCGGGTGTTCGTGCGTCAGCACACGCATGAGTCCGCGCACGGTGCTCTGGGCGGGGTCGGCGGGTTGCCCCGGCTGCGGATCGTGGGCGGATCGGGTGACGGCGAACAGGCGTGTGGGCGCGCTGTGCGCGATCGCGCTCTGGGCGGCGGCGAGCAGGCGGCGGGTGCGGCGCAGTGCGATCGCGCCGGTGTCGTCCTCGGGCGCGGGCGGTGCGCACAGGAGGACCACGGCGCGCGGTGTGGGCGAGGAGTCCCAGTGCCGGGTGATGGTCTGCTTGAGCTGCGGGAGGGTGTCGGTGTCGACGGGAAGGTCGAGGACGTCGGTGCGTGTCCCGGCGAGGTCGAGGGCGTCCGCCAGTGTCCGGGCGGATCCGTCCGCTTCGCCGATGACGAGCCAGGGTCCCGGGTCGGCAGGTTCGGGGCGCTCCCGGCGCGGCACGGGCTGCCATCGGGTTTCGAGGAACCACCGGTCGACGGTTTCGTCGGCCTTCCGGCCATGGCGCATGAAGCGCAGTGCGTCGATCTCGACGAGGGGATTTCCCGCCTCGTCCAACAGCCGCACGTCTCCGACGATGCTGTCGGCAGCGGTGTGGGTGAGCCGGGCGTGCGCGTAGCGGGCGTCCTCGGGAGTTCCGAGGATCCGCACGGCCCCCACATGGACGGGCAGCACCAGGCCGTGGCCTGATTCGTGGACCAGGCCGGCGACGACGAGCTGGGCGCACAAGTCCAGGAGGACCGGGTGGATCCGCAGGCCGTGGGGGGCACTCTGTGCCGGGGCCGGCAGTGTCACGCTGGCCCAGAAGCTGTCGCCCTGGGCGGAACCGCGCAGTTCGGTGATGCCGCCGAAGGCCGGCCCGTGTTCCAGGCCTCGTGCGCGCAGGCTCGCGTAGAGGGCGTGCGGATCCAGGACGGCGTGGTGGCCGGCGGACAGTGCGTCCACGGAGAACGCCGGCTTCCGGGGGGATGGGTCGATGCGGCGTAGATTGGCGGTTGCCTGCCGTACCCAGGCTCCGTCCTTGTCCTGGCCGAAGATTTCGCAGTCGGCGCGGTCGGTGCCGGTGAGGGTGACGGTCGTTCCGACGGGCGTGTGCGCGTCGAGGTGCAGCATCTCGCGGAAGTGGATGTCGGTCGCTTCGATACCGTGCGCGGCGCCGGGCAGGACCTCGTCGGCGGCGGTCAGGGCGAGGGCGCAGTAGGCGGCGCCGGGCAGGACCGGCTGGCCGTGGACGCGGTGGTCGGCCATCCAGGGCAGGACGTCGGTGCCGGTGTCGGCGTGCCAGGTGTGGCGCGGTTGGTCGCCGGGCACGTCCGTGTGTGTTCCCGGCAGGGCGGCGGGTGCGCGTTCGGCGTGCCGGGAGGCCGCTGGGGGCGGGGCGACGTCGGTCCAGTGGGGTCGGCGGTCGAAGGTGAGTGCGGGTACGTCGGTCAGGTGGCCGTCGGCGTAGAGGCGGGACCAGTCGACGCTGACCCCCGCGCAGTGCAGGGCGGCGAGCTGGGTGCGGAAGGTGGTGCGTTCGTCTTCCCTCTTGCGCAGTGTCGGCAGGATCACGGGCTCGTGAAGCAGGCCGGTCAGGCTTCCGGCGAGGGAGTGGGTGACGACGGGTTGCGGCGAGATCTCCAGGTACACCTGGTGGCGGTCGGCGGCGGCCGCGGCCACGGCGGCGTGGAAGCGTACGGGTCGGCGCAGGTTGGCGCACCAGTAGGCGGCGTCGAAGAGGGGGGTGGCGCGGGGGTTGTCCAGGACGGTGGTGTAGAAGGGGATGGCCGGTTGGCCGGGGGTCAGCCCGGCGAGGTCGGTGGCGAGGTCGGCGAGCAGCGGGTCGACCTGGGGGCAGTGCGAGGCGACGTCGACGTCGATCATGCGTGTCACGATTCCGCGGGCCCGCCAGGTGGCGGTCAGGTCCCGGATGGCGGCGATGGTGCCGGCGACGACGGTCGACTCGGGTGCGGCGACGACGGCCACGGACACCGTGTCGGCGCCGATGGCGGCGAGTTCGTTCTCGACGGTCGCGCTGTCGAGGCCGACGCTCGCCATGGCGCCGGCTCCGGCGATGCGGGTGAGGAGAGCGGATCGTCGGCAGATGACGCGCACGCCGTCGGCCAGGGTGAGTGCTCCGGCGGTGACTGCGGCCGCGACCTCGCCCATGGAATGGCCGATGACGGCAGCCGGCTCGACCCCGTGGTCGCGCCAGGTGGAGGCCAGGGCGACCTGCAGGGCGAACAGTGCGGGTTGCACGCGACCGCAGCCGCTGATGTGTTCGCGGTCGCGGACGGCTCGCAGAACGGAGAACCCGGTTTCGGCGGCGATCAGCGCATCGGCCTCGGCCAGGGCCTCGGCGAAGGCCGGATCGTTGTTGAGCAGGTCGTGTCCCATGCCTTGCCACTGCGAGCCCTGACCGGAGAACACCCAGACGGGGCGACGGCTGACGCCCGCGCCCACGTGGCCGCGTACGACGCCGGGGTGGGCTTGTCCGGCTTCGAAGGAACGCAGGGCGCGGGTCAGCTCGACGTGGGAGCCGCCCACTACCCCGAGTCGGCCGTGCCCGGGAGAGTGACGCAGGGCGAGGGTGTGGGCGATGTCGTGCAGGGGCTCGGCGGCTCCCTCGGTCTCCAGCCAGTGGGCCAGGCGTGCGGCGGCGGTGGGCAGTGCGTCCGGGGAGCCGGCGGCCAGGAGGAGGACGTGGGGCGGGGTGGCCTGCTTCTGCTGTGACGCCGCGTCAACGGGGACGGCGTCCGCGTTGGTGGCGGTGCCGGTGGTGGGAGCGCTGGGGAGGACGGTAGTGCGGCTGCGCGTAGGGGCCTGTTCGAGGATCACGTGGGCGTTGGTCCCGGAGAAACCGAAAGAGGAGACGGCGGCCAGTCGCGAGGCCGTCAGGGTGGGCCAGGCGGCCAGGTCGGTGGGGACGAACAGGCGGGTGCCCCGGGCGTCGATGGCCGGGTTCCAGCGGGTGAAGTTCAGGTTGGGCGGGACGAGCCCGCGCTGAAGGCAGAGCACCGCCTTGATCAGGCCGATGACTCCGGCCGCCGGTTCCAGGTGGCCCACGTTCGTCTTCACCGAACCCAGCGCGCAGCGCCCCTGTCCCACACCGTAGACCGCGGCCAGACTGGAGAACTCGATGGGGTCGCCGACGGGTGTGCCGGTGCCGTGTGTCTCCACCAGGCCCACTTCGCGCGGGTCGGTTCCGGCTCGGGCGAGGGCCTGACGGTACAGGGCCTGCTGGGCCTCGGCGGAGGGCGCAGCCAGGACGTCGGAGCGACCGTCCTGATTGACGGCCGAACCGCGGACCAGGGCCAGGATGCGGTCGTGGTCCCGCAGCGCGTCTTCCAGGCGTTTGAGGACGACGACGCCGCAGCCCTCGCCGCGTACGAAGCCGTCGGCGGCGGCGTCGAAGGTCCGGCAGCGACCGGTGGGCGAGAGCATCCCCATGCGGGCGAAGGACATCGTCGTTCTCGCGCCGAGCATGAGGGTGACACCGCCGGCCAGCGCGAGATCGCACTCGTCGTTGCGCAGAGCCTGACAGGCCAGGTGGACCGCCACGAGCGAGGACGAGCACGCGGTGTCCAGCGCGACGCAGGGGCCCTGCAGGCCCAGCAGGTAGGAGATGCGCCCTGGGGCGACACAGTGCCCGTTGGTCAGGATCGCGCCCTCGAGTTCACGGGGTTGGCCGGCGAGGGACTCCATGTAGTCGGTGTAGCTCAGGCCCGAGAACAGTCCCGTGGAGGTTCCCGCCAGTCGCTCCGGGGGGAGTCCGGCGTGTTCGAGTGCCTCCCACGTCACTTCCAGGAGCAGCCGGTGCTGGGGGTCCAGAACGTCGGCCTCCTTGCCCGAGACCCCGAAGAAGTCGGCGTCGAAACCAGCGACGTCGCGAAGGTAGCCTCCCCACCGCGGCATCTGCCCGGTGGCGCCGACCGGGGCCGGGGGAATCTGCCCGGCGCGGGTGATCGGCGGTTCGCCGACCGCGTCCTGGCCGGCCTCGAGCAGCCGCCACAGCGCGGCGGGCGAGTCGATGTCGAGGGGAAGGCGGCATCCCATGCCGACGACGGCAATGTGCGTATCAGCGGCTCGCGGGTTCTCTGCGTGGCCCATCACGGGGTCTCCTATGCGTTTGCACGAACGGACGGGGAGCGCTCGCCGTCCGGCGGCGCGGTCGGCGGCGGACGGGGTCAGTCGGCGTCCGGACTGCCCAGCAGGATCGCGCTCTTGACACCTCCGATCTGGTAGTTACAGGTCAGTGCGTAGTCGAACTCCAGGCGCCGGGTGTGGACGCCGGGGACAGGGTCGAAGCGGATGTTGTCGGCCGGCTCCTCGCAGTTCGCGGTGGGGCACACCTCGCCCTGCTCCAGCATCAGGAGGGTCAGGGCGACGCCCAGAGCCCCCGCCGGGGCGCCGTTGTGGCCGAAGCAGGCTTCCTGGGAGGTCATCAGGAGGCCTTCGACGGCGTCGCCGTAGAGCTGCTGGACCGCGTTCGTCTCGAAGGCGGTCACGACGACGTCGCCGTCGCTGCCGCCGTGGATGTAGGGAACCTGGCCGATGTCCCACCGGTCGCCGAGGCACTTGCGGATGGCGGCGACCAGTGATGCACCGCTCTCGTCGCTCGCCAGTGGATTGGACAGGCCGTCACGGGTCATGCCGTGCGACAGAATCTGGCCGTAGATGTACGCCCCGCGGCGCTCGGCGCGGTCGCGGCTCTCCAGCACCAGGGTCGCCGATCCCTCCCCGTGGTTCACGCAGTCGGCCCGCCGGTCGTAGGGCCTCATGACTCGGTCGAAGGACGGGAGGAGCTCGGGCATGCCGTCGACTCGGATGGAGTCGTAGGTGCGCTGGGCGCCGTGCAGCAGGCGTTGGACGTTCTGGATCACGTCCACACCGAAGACGTCGACGCCGGTGATGACGGCGAGGTCGATGTCACCGGTGGCGATCATGCGGCGGGCGTTGCCGATCTGGACGGCGGAGGAGGCGCAGCCGCATGAAACGGTGAAGCAGGGGCCGGTCGTGCGCAACAGCGCCCCCTGGACCAGTGCCACGTCGGAGGGGGTGAGTCCCTGCTGGGCCCTGACGAACAGCTCCATCGCCTGGTGCGGGGTGGTGGTGCGCGCGTCGGCGTGCAGGACTTCGAGGTAGCTGGAGATGTTGGCATCGATGCCCCCGCGTCCGACCAGGACCGCGGCGTCGGTGAGGTCGCCGTCCCGGATGCTCAGCTGGGCGTCCGCGCAGGCTTCTACGAGGGAGACCAGTCCGTAGCGGTGGGCGTTGGTGTAGTGCCGGGAGAAGATGCCCGGCAGTTCGGGCAGGCGCTCCGCGAACGCCGTCTCCGGTAGATCGACGGAGCCGTAGTAGACACCGTGGTGCTTCAGGCACGAGCGGCCGTTGGAGGCCACGTCCCAGACCTCGCCCACGGTGAACAGCGGATGCTCTTCGCCCGGCAGGCAGAACCCCATGCCGGTGACCACGGTGTCCGTGCCTCGTGGGCGCCTTCCGGAGGGCCCGCTCACGACGCACACCCAGGGGTGCGGGGCGGACGCTTGTTCCGTACTCGTGCAGGAAGGCTGCTGATCACTGCTCACCTCGGGTTGTGGGATGGGGTGCTGCGGGGCGGCGTCGCGTTGGTGTGCGGTTCCTGGGGCCCGGCGTCCGTGTCGGATGCCGGGGAGGCGGTGACGGGTGCTGCTACTCGGCTATGGCGGTCCGGTACGACCACCGGTAGACGGGCATCAGCACGTCCCCGACGTCTTTGAAGCCCCGCGTGAACTCGAAGTGCTCGTAGCCGTTCCCGCGAGGGATTTTCAACCGATCTTCAATGACCTCGGATTCCACTTCGTGAATCTCAGGAATGTCACTCGGACCTCCGCTGAGGAAGACGAGCAGGCGGCGGGACGTGACACTCACCTCACCAATTCAAGACACTCTGAATTCCTCAGAAGAGTCAGGCCATGTACTGATCGCACACGTTCCAAGTACCCGCCATGAAGGTGACTAACCCAGGAATCAAACGGCGCGCGAGGTGAACCGGGGGGCGCGTGCCGTCGCAGACCGCAACAGGCCGCAGGGAGGCGGCACGCCGGCAAACCATGATTCATATCGCGGGCAACCTGAAATCGCCGGACGGAACAAATATGAAGACTTCGGCATGCTCGCGCCGAATCTCCGTTCGGCACACATAGCAGCAGGTCACAGCGATGCCTGGACCGACGCTCGCGCACGCCGCCCCCCGCCGAAGGCGCGTTTCGGAAAATTCCCGCATGGATCCCTGGAGTCCGTCGACGCGCGGCCGGTCGGGCACTCGAATCGCGCTCACCAAAAATGGCCAGGAGCAAGCCATCCAATCATCACGGATTCCACCGGGCGAGGCGCTGAAGAGATTGTGCGCCCCTCGAAAGATCTAATGCTCCACCCTTTAGTAAATAACCTATTGCCGCGCGGCGACGCCCGAACCTACCGTGAGGAAAACGCCTCGCCAACTTGATCAAAACGGCCTTGTCCGGCGTTTCAGAAGTCGGAAAAGAGGACTCCTATGTCGTCGCCCATTCTCCTCGCCATCGTCCCCTCGCAGGGCCCGACGACCGGGGGCACGCCCGTGCTCCTGCTCGGCACGGGACTGACCGAAACCACGGCGGTCCTGTTCGGCAGCACCCCCGCGCTCAGCTTCACCGTCAACTTCGACGGCGCCATCACGGCCGTCGCCCCGCCCGGAACCGGGACCGTCCAGGTCACGGTGGTCACCGGCAGCGGCACCAGCAACAGCCTCAGCTACACCTACCAGCCGGCGGCCCCGCCGTTCATCCTCGCGCTCGTGCCGCCCGTCGGCCCGGCCGCGGGTGGCCTGCCCGTCCTCATCGTCGGCCACGGCCTGGCTGGCGCGACGTCAGTCCTGTTCGACAGCACCCCCGCCACGAACTTCACCTCGTTGGGCGACGGCGCTGTCCTGGCCGTCGCCCCGCCCGGAACCGGGACCGTCCAGATCACGGTGACCACGGCCGCCGGCACCAGCAACGGCGCCTCCTACACCTACCTGTAGGACAGCGGCCGCCGGAGAGTGCGGGGCATGATCCGGCGGCATGAGAACAGTGAGCTCCGGCAGCAGACCGGCTGTCGGAGCTCACTGTTGGTCGGACGCGGTTGCGGGCGGCCGATGTTCACGCCCTTCCCGGAGGGGCGGTCACCCGCACCCGCCCAGATCGCCGGTGGGGCGGTGCAAGTGCAGGCGGGGCTGTTGCTGGTGCCACCGGGGGGTCACCGTCACCTGCACCGTGCCCGAGCCGGGGTGCCCCCTGACCTACGGAGGAACATCGACCAGGGCTCGTCGGGGTGTACCCTCCGAGCGACCCGGCCACCCGCCGGACGGGGCCTACGTGGACCCGCGACCGCCGTGTCGAGCACGGGCCAGAATCGCCGGGGATCGGGTTCCGGGCGGGGATGCAGGTGAGGGCACCCACCTGCATGCTGGCCCCATCAGTGGTGATCACCGTCGTGTCCTGGGCGCCGGCGGCCCCGTACGAGTCACAGCCATCGGCCCGGTGTCCGGAACGACAGAGAACGACGCGCCGGCCTGGTCCATGGCGTAGGGGCCCGGTACCACCGTCGATCGACGTGAGTCGACACGAGAGACCTGGGCCGCCTCCGAGGCGGAGGAACTCACCACCGACTGCCCGGTCGCTGCCGCCGGGAGGCTCACCCGTGCGGCCGCAACGCCTTCCTCGGCCGATCCGCCCCCGACGCCACCTGTGCTTTCCGCGGACGGCCCCGGCCGGACGCACCGCACACGAATCCCACCGGGAACCTGGCCATCGGTGGCCGCGGTCACGCTCTCCATCGTCAGCGGTCCGCTCGGGCGCTGACCGCCCGCCATCACCGTCGGTACGTACCACCCCAGCAGAAGCCCCCAGCACCAGAGCGCCGACGTCGCCCTTCCACGGCCCGAAGGCAGGGAGTCGCCATGGCGTGTCGCACTTCCCCCCCTGCCTTGTGATGCACGCACCTCAACACCGGGCGCCGATCCGCCGCGCATTGTCAGACACGCCCTGGACCATCCGGTCGCCACACCGGCCAGCACGCTTCGGAACCTTTGGATTGCTCGCATGACGTCTCCTGGCGTATGTGAGCCGCCGCACCCGCCAGCACCGCTGACGCGGCACCTGCAGGTGGATCCAAGTCCTCCACGGGGGTGCC
Source organism: Kitasatospora sp. NPDC051914 (assembly GCF_040680995.1). Lineage (NCBI taxonomy): Bacteria > Bacillati > Actinomycetota > Actinomycetes > Kitasatosporales > Streptomycetaceae > Kitasatospora > Kitasatospora sp. NPDC051914. The sequence goes on along the minus strand of NZ_JBFAXX010000026.1, from coordinate 80,479 downwards.
CATCGCACAAGCCTCACATAACGCCGCCCAACGGACAGCGAACTCTGGCTATCGCGCTTCCCCCCGGGGAGGGATGGGCGGCCCGCCGGGTTGTATACAGAAAGTAATCCAGAGCCCCGAAATCGGTGACAAGCCTCCCGGCTCGCCTTTCACCCGTTCGGCGGAGTGTCCGGAACACGTGCTCGACGCCAGGACCGTTCCCGGGCCGGCAGCATGGTGCGCCAGCCGGAACACAGAGGTGTGCGTCCCCGATCCGGCGGGCGCGGAAGCAGCGTAGCCCGGCTGCGGCCGTCTGAAGTCCTGGACGCCATGCCCACGTTCGCCAGCCTCGTCCGGCCTTGACGTCGCCGGCGGTTCCGAGCTACGCCATGGACACCCTCCCTCAACGGCGGACTTGCTGTCGGCGACGGGTGAAACGGTTCAGGCACGGATTTCGTGAAGTCGCTCAGCAGGCCGTTACATTCTGTGGTCGGCGGCTGGCGGCGATCAGGAGGAACCGTTTCCGCAGCAGTGGCGGTTTCGCCCGGCCGAACATGCTGAGCTTGAGCGCCTTCAGGTCGTTGACACAACCCTCGACCGGCCGGAGGACCAGTCGGTGCTCATACGTAGACGACGGCGCCGAGGTCGGGGAGAAGCCCGGCGGCGAAGCCGGACAGGCCGCACTGCTCGTCGGCGCACGCATCCGCGATCAGTACGGCAGCCGATCCCCCTCGCGATTGGTCATGATGGCCGCGAAGGTACGGACGTGGTCTGCGGCGGCCGCGAGCTCGGATGAGCGGGCCAGCAGCGCTTTGAGCTGCTGCTGGTCGTCCTCGCGCAGGTGGTCGGGATGGCTTGTGATCCATCGGGTGGCCTGGCGGGGCGAGGGAGGCCGGGCGATCGGCGGCGTGGGCTCCGCGGCCTGGCGGTCGGGTCGCAGCGGCCGGACGTAGTCGCGCAGGGTGCTGTAGCTGCACCGGACCCCGCGTTCTTGCAGCTCACGGTGGAGCCGGGACAGGTTCGTGCAGCCCTCGGCGATCCGCTGCTCGAGGTAGGGCCTGAACGCGTCGAGTTTGCTGGTCCGGTTCTGCCACTGGCCGTGCAGCATCGCCTCCGGGCTGGTCGCGCGGGCGTACTTGCGGACCGTGTTGCGTCCCAGCCCGAGACGTCTGGCGATCTCCCGCAGGCTCAGGCCCTGCTCGACCTGGGCCCGGACCGCGGCACGGGTGTCGCGGAGCCGATCGAGGAACTTCCCCGTCGGGTTCGGCTCGGGCAGCGCCTCATCGGCCACGGCCGACTCAGCCGGAGCCGACGGCTTGGCGGCTCGGGTTCGGGACCGGATTCGAGCAGGTCGCGGAGCAGGGTGCGGTGGCGGGAAACGAGGCGTTCGACGGCCTCGGCTAGGTTGTGCCAGACGTGCCATTTGTCCGCGCAGTGCTGGGCGTTCGGGGCGCCGGCGCGGGGGCCGTCGGCGAAGACCTGCGCGCGGTCGCGGCAGACGATCTCGACGCCGGCGTACTCGCGCAGCCATGCGGCGACGCTGTTCGCGTCGCGGTCGGGCAGCAGATCGACCGGCTGGTGGGTCTCGCAGTCGACCAGAATGGTGCCGTACCGGTGGCCTTACCTCGTGGCGAACTCGTCGATGCCGAGCACGCGCGCGACTGTCCAGGCCGGCTCGGGCAGTGCCATGACCAGGCGCAGGACGGTCATCCGGCTGACCGCGATGCCCAGCAGTAGGGCCCCAGACGGGCCACGGCGCGGGCGGCCAGGACGACACCCAGTGCCCCGAGCATTCGCTGCAGGACGGGCGTCCGCCGACCGTAGCGGCAGGTCAGCCCGTCGATCTGCTCGGCGAAGGTCACCCGGGGACAGCCGTCGTTGTCGCAGAACAACCGGCGTACCGACAGTTCGATCACGACGCCCCGACCGCCGCACGGGGCGTCCGCCAGATGCCGTTCGTACCGGCTGTGGGCCCGGACCGACGGTATCCGGCAGTCCGGGCACGGCAGAGGGACGCTCCCCGGCGTCGACGCCTCGACCACCGCAAGGCCGTCCCGCACCTCTATGCACGCAACCAGCATCCCCGTGAGATGGGGGAGCAACAGGAAGATGTCCTCACACGCGGCCAGCGTCCACCCGGATATGACAGAGCGTCACCGCCGCACGACAGCACGATCGACTTCACGAAATCCGTGCCTGAACCGACCCGACCTGTCGAAAACACGCGGGCAGCCCGGCTGTACGCAGCAAGGCATCCCGGTTGGCGATCGACCCCATGCACGGCCGACGGGTCCGCGGTGCCGAGCGCGGCGCATGTGCGGACGGCCGGGTCCTCGTCGGTGAGCAGCGTCGCGGTGTCCCGTCCCCACAGGGTCGGGGTGGGACATTCGGTGATGAGGACGACGTGCAACTGGCACTCCCGTGCAGACCATCAGATCGCGGCGGCCCGGTTGTTCAGCCTCGTGGCGCCAGCGTCGGTGAGGACCAGCGCGACGGGCGGGTGGCCCTCCCGGGTGTCCCCCGGGGGGCCTGGCGGCCCGAGGGAGCCGGAGTCCTGGTGGTGGTCCGCCTGGCCGCGACCTGGCGGAAATAGCGTTGCTCATACCCCTGGCCCCCGTGACACCCTGACCGGGTGTTCAATGCGCTCTACCCCACAGGCCTGACCTGGGACGAGGTCGACCCCGCCGGCCACCCTTTCGACCCCGCTTCGGCGGCACAGGTGGTCCGCTCCCTCGGCCCGGCACAGCGGGTGCCCTCCCGACTCGACCCCACCCTCGATCCGACCAGGGTCAACTGGGCCTGGGACGTGGCCAAGCCCTGGTCCGATGCCATGACGCACGTGCTGATAGAGCGCTACGGCCGGTGGGCGGCGGGGTGGCGCTGGTCGCTCGGCGAGGGGGACGTTGACGGCGGGCCGGTAGAGAACTGGTGCTGCGGGTCGCACTCGATCACCACTCCGGAGCAGACCCTCGACCAAGTCGTGGCGGCGCTGTGCGAGTGGCGCGACTGGCTGGAGCACCTCGCGGAGTGGTTCGAGGCCTACCCCCTGGACCCGGAGACCCTGGTGGCGGACCGGATCCTGTGGGAACGCGCCGCCCGCAACCTGATCCTGCAGGTGGCCGACCGGACAGGCGCTGAGAGCGGCTGGTACGGGCACTGCCAGCAGGTCCTGGGCTGGTTCCTCAGCTACTGGGGTGTCGCCCCCGAGTTGGCTGAGCGGCTGGTGCAACAGGCGGTCGGCGGCCGGTTCAAGAGCTGGATCGCGCCGGACACCGTCCTGGCGGAGGACGTCGCTGAGCGGCTCGTCGGCCCACTGCGCCCGCAGGACACCCACTGGTCACCGGACCCCGGCGAGCTCCCGGACCACCTGGAGCGCTGGCTCGCGGTACGCGAGAGCGTGCCGTGGCCGGACGGCGAGGACAGTGGACCGGCGACCTCCGTCCGCGACGGCGCGGCGGAGGACTTCCGCTCCTTCGACGCCGCAGTCGACCCCGCCCGCGCCGCCGGCCTGCTCACCGCACTGGAGCTGGTGCGGGCCGACGCGGTGCATGGTGCCGCGCTCGACTTCGAGCTGCTGCGCGGCTGGCAGCAGCACGTGCTGGGCACACCCGAGCCGCCACTGCTGCGCGCCCACCCCGCCTTCGCCAAGGGCGGCGAGGAGCGCTACGGGATCGGCCCCGACACCCGCACCCGCCTCGACGCCTGTCTGGCGCAGGCCGCCGACAGCCGGCTCTCGCTGGCCGCCAGGGCGGCCCGGGCCTACCTGGATGTCTGCTTCTTCCACCCGTTCGACGACGGCAACGCCCGCGCAGCCCTGCTCACCCTGCTGTTCGTGCTGGCCCGCACAGGCGTCACACTCGACTCGGTGGTGCTCATCCGCCGGTTCGGCCACCGGGCCGACGACCCGCAGGACGCGCTGGGCCTGTGCCGTTCCGTCGAGTTCCACCTCAGGCGGAGCCGCGCCGCAGCCGCTCAGTGACCGCCGGTAGAATCCGCGCCGCCCGGATCGCGGTCCCTGTCGCAGGCGACATCGGAACTTCGCCAGCCTGCGCCACTGCTCTTCAGTACGGACACGACACCACCGTTCAGCGGCACACGGCACTGACCAGCAGCGACCACCACCCAGCCACTGAAACTGGCGGCACACCACTGCAACCCACACGCCACCCATCACTTATCGCGCCTATTTTCCTGGCACGCGGAGAGGAGCCCGGGGAAATTCTGGATTCGGACAGTCATGGTCCGCCGCGGCGCCGGCGCAGGCGTCGGTCGGCGGGTACGCCATCGGCACCTGGTTGTCAGAGCTGAGGGCAGCGGCCAGGTGCCCGCGGGCGAGTTGGGGGCGCTGGCGCCGGAGCGGCGGGCCGCGCTGGAGGAGATCGACCCGTTCTGGTGCCCCGCCTGGCCGATCGTCTGGCAGCGCACCTACTCGGTGGCACGGATGTGGTGGCTGGAGTCCGACGGCCGTCGACTGGGCGCAGCTGCCGGAGGAGACGGTGTTCGAGGGCGAGCAGCTCGGCCGCTGGGTCGTGGCGCAGCGGGCCGGCTGGCCGGGCCTGGAGGCGGACCAGCAGGACCTGCTGGCGGCGATCGGCGTCGAGCCGGACGCCGAGCTGGTCGCCGCGAGGACCGCGGCCGAGGCGAAGCCGAAGGTGTCCCGCGCGGACCGCTTCGCCCAGGGCCTGGCCGCGCTCGCCACGTTCGTCGAGCGGGAGGGCCGCGTGCGGGTGCCGCGCCCGCACAAGGAGCCCCTGGAGGTCGCGGTGGCCGGCCCCGGCGGCCAGGAGAGCGTCGAGACCGTCCAGGTCGGTCCGGGTGCGTGGCTGAACAACCAGAAGGCACGGCGCGCCAAGCTGTCGCCAGGGCAGCTCGCGCAGCTCGCCGAGCACGGCGTGGAGTGGGCGTGAACGGCCACGGCGAGGGCCCGGTGGGGTGCACTGCGGGGGCACCGACTGCCACGGCGGGCCCCTCCTACCGGAGCCGTGGGACGCCACCCGGCGTCGACAAAGGCGGGGCGGGGAATGGCTGGCCGGTGGTCAGGTGGTGCGGCTGAAGGCCCGTCTCGGTGCCGCGGGAGCTCTGGTTGGCTCGGGTGAAGGCGGGTCGTTGTTCGGCTGGCAAACTGCGGGCTGCGGGGGCGGTTTGGCCCCGATGCTCAGCGGTATACGCGCCAGCGCAGGGAGGTCGGCGGGTAGGGCACCGACTGGCCGCCGAGCGGCCTGGCACCCGCCACCTTCACCGGGACCGTTTTCCAGGCACCACCCACCGCGCACCGCACTCGGGAGCACCCGTGATCATCATCGGCGTCATCCTGCTCATCATCGGCTTCGTCACCGGGATCTCGATCCTGTGGACCATCGGCATCATCCTTGCCGTCATCGGCCTCATCCTCTGGGTCGCCGGCCTCCTCGGCCATGCCGTTGGTGGCCGCCGCCACTACTACTGATCTCGTCCGGCCGCGGCGCGCTGGGGAGGCCGGGACGACGGAGCCGTGGCCGTGCACGGGACCGGCAGTCAAGACGCTGCTCTCGCGGCCCCCGACATGCCCGGTCGATGCGGATGAACCGGGTGTGCCTGGGAACGGAGTATCCGGGACCTGCTTACCTCATACCTCAGTTCCTCCTGCATCGGACGTAGAGGATCACAGCGAGTGCGGCGGTCACACCGACCGCGATGAGCGCACCCCGGTTGTCACGCCCGGCGTGCGCCACCTGGGAGGACCGCTCGCGCACCGGATCCGGGATCTTTTCCCCCAGCGCATGGGCGGTCTCGCTCAGCTGCTCCCTGGCGTGGGCGGCCTTGACCCGCACCGGCTCGGTCGTCTTGTCCTGCGCCGCGTGCAAGGCGTGGGAGGCCTTGTCCTGCACCTGGCTTTTGACCTGCGCCGCTCTGTGCTGGGCTCGGGCCTTGAGGTCGGCCTTCGCCGCCGGCTCGTCGGCTGTCCCGCCGGGTTCCTCGCGGGTGCCTTCCACCTGCTCGCGCAGTTCCTCAGGCGTGGGCGTGTCGTGTGAGTCGTCCGTCATCGGTGAGCCCTCTTCTTGATCTCGGCCATGTCGGCCTTGACGCTGCCGACGGCCTGCTCAGGTGTGGGAGGGGTGGCCCGTCCGATCTCCTTCTTCCCTACGGCGGCGATCAGGCCCGCCACGGCCGTCACGGTGCCGGCGACCGGGTTCAAGGCAATGATCGCCGTGGCCACCGGCATCTGCAAGGCGATGGTGCCGCCCCCTGATTCCTGTGTCGGTGTCAGCGGCAACCGGACCGGTTGAACGGCCCGCTGTAGGCCCTGACCGGGGCCCGGTGGGCGGCGAAGATGCCGAAAGCCGTACGCGCCCGTAGCGTGAACGCCAGTCGACCAGCGAGTCGAGCCGAACGTGACCGTCCCCCCGGGAGGCTCACATGATCGTGCTCATGCTGTTCATACCCCCCGCCCTCCTCGGCATCCTGCTGCTGCTCGGCGGGTTCGAGGAGCGTCTCGTCGAACGCCTCACCATGCCATCGCCAGACACACCACCACCGGCGCTCCCGGACGGAGAGGTCCCTGCGGCCGACGATCGGTTGCCCAAGGCTGACACCTGACCGTGCAGTCCGGTGATCCGTCGGCCGACCGCGGGGTTGCTGCGGAGCACACGGGGCGGGCCGCTCCACAAGGCGCAATGGCTGCAGGGCCGTGGCCCGCGGCGGCGAGGGGGGTTACGCCGCCGCGGGCCGCTCACCATGCCGCCCGGCCGTCGTCTCACCCCGATCCGACAGGCCAAACCCGGCCTCGTGTGTGGCTATGGGGAAGACCGGGACTGGTGACCACAGCCGTCCGTAGATCTCATCCTTCCGCACTCCGCCTGCCCTGGCGGCCGCGGGTTGTCAGAGGTGTTCGCGGTAGGAGCCGGTCTCGGTGCCGCGCTTCTCGATGAAGTGCTTGAAGCGCTTGAGGTCGCCCTTGACCTGCCGGTCGAGCATGTTCATCATGTCGGCGGCCTTTTCGGCCAGGCCTTCGGGCTGGAAGTCCATCGACATGACGACCCGGGTGTGGTGGGCGTCGATCGGCTGGAAGGAGACCATGCCGGTCTGCTTCACCTCGCCGGTGGTCGTACGCCAGCTGACGTGGTCGTCGGGGACCTGGTCGACGATCTCGGTGTCGAACTCCCGGCTCACCCCGGCGATCTTCGTCTTCCAGTGGTTGTGCCGGTCGTCGATCTGCGTGATCTCCTCCACCCCGTCCATGAACAGCGGGAAGTCCTCGAACTGCGTCCACTGGTTGTACGCGGTGCTGACCGGCACATCCACGTCGATCGTCTCCTGCACCTTGCTCATGCCCAAGCCTTCTTCCATAACCGTTGGGTGGTCGTCGGTCCCCAAGCCCCTGCCCCGCGTTCGACTGCGCCCCCAGGGCCGACACCCATCAACCCCGACCCCCGCCCGCACCGCAACCGCAACATCGCCCGGACGGCCGGACCCGACAGGCGGGACCCGGGCCGCGGCCCGGGTCCCGCCCGGGCACGCCCTACGGTGCCCGGCTGCGGGGCTGCCCCACACGGGTGAGTGTGCGGAAGTGGCCGTACCGAAGCCCGGGCAGAGGAGTACCTCGTACTTCGGCGCTGTCGACCGCCGTTCACATGCACTCGTCCCCGTTCCGCCGGGCGTAGGGTCGGGGCACCGCCCGCGTGCCCCTAGGGTGCAGCCGCGGGAGAAGGGACAGTTGTGATGGCGTCCGCGCACCGCTACCTGGTGGTCCTCCCTGGCCGTCCCGGCCGCCACGCCCCGCAGACGGGCATCGTCGTCACCGCCACCGGCCGTACCGGGCCGACCGGTCGTCCCGTCTACACCGACCAGAGCGGCCGGATGCAGATGGAGATCAACGAACACGGCACGGTCCGCCTCCTCACCCCCTACCCCGCTCCACCACGGACCCCTCTATGCCGAACCCCTCCCCTGACCTTGGAGCGGCGCCCCGGCGAGTCTGCGTCCCCGGTCCGGGACACCACCCCGCCCGGTCCGGCACCCGCAAGACACCGGCGGATACCGGATCGGTGCCTGGCGGCCGAGTCTCATGGACCAGTCCGACCGGCCACCGGCACCGGAGCTTCTGCACACCACCCGACGCCGCAAACGCCCTCTGCCGGCCCATCCTGCCGAACAATTCGAGTCAGTCCCGCGACGCCACAACCTCGAGACCGCCCCGGGCGACCACCGGTAGTCTGCGCCGCATGAGCATGCTCACGGCCGTCGAGCAGGTCGTTCAGGAAGCCCAGCGCCAGCTGGACCGCCTGGAGTGGGAGCCAGGTACGGGCGACCTCGCCCTGGCCCGGCAGACCGCGGTCGCCCTGGATGCGGCTGTCGGCCCTACGGACGTGCAGCAGTCGCTGCCGCGGATCGACCGCCTGGAAGGGCTACGCGAGGCGCTCGCCGCGCTCGCGATCACCGTCGCCCGCACCCACGGCCACCTCGCCTGGTTCCTCGCCCAGTGCAGCAGCCAACTCACCCCGGTCCTGCACTGGCGCGCCCTGGACGCCCCCGACGGCCACGCCTTCGGCACCACCCTCCCCACCGGCGACCAACTCGCCGACGCCGAACAGGCGGTGCGGCTCCTGGCCGCCATGCTCACTCGCACCGGCCACCACGCCGAGACCACTACCTGACGGCCTCGGCCCAGCCCGCGGCGACGGCCGACGGGCCGCTCCACAATACGGAGCAGCGAAGACGGTCGGGCGGTAGCGCGCCTACAGCGTGGCCAGGTCGTGGTGGCTGGAGGCCGACGGTCAAGTGGGCTGGGCGCAGCTTCCCGAGGACACCGTGTTCGAGGGCGGCCGGCCTGACCGGAACGAGCCCGGACCCGGGACCGGGCCGGGCTCGAACTCCGTGTTGTTCATGTGGAGGTCGCCGACGAACGCACAACCGCGGCCTGGACCGCCCGGCTCGTGCTCGTCTTCAGCCCACCCATTGCCAGTTGCGTGTCTTTCCTCGGAAGACAACTCGCCGACCCGTCACCGGTGCATTCCGCCCCGCTGGCGCCGTCGGCCGGTCGCCGGCCGGCGGGCAGCACGCCGAACAGCCCACACGACACGCCGTCCACGGCGCGCCCAGGGTGTGCGCGGGCCGCGGACGGGTAAGCCTGGGATCTTCGGTCGCCGCCGGGCAGCACCCGGCCGACGCCCGGGCCTCTCCGACCGGAATCGAAGGATGGTGTGTTGTGGCCGCTGGAACCGTCCAGGACTACATCGGTGTTCGCACCAGCGAAGAGGTGTGTGCCGCTGCCGCGCTCGCCGCCGGCCCGGCCTGCGACGGGCATCCGCAGGCCCGCGGCGCGGCCGCCGTCCACCACTGGGTCCTCGACCCCGGCCGGCCCGCGCCGCTCACCGGCACCCGGCACGCCGAACTCCACGACAGTGACCTGGCCGTCGAAGAACGCGCCGCCCTCTGCGCCGCCCGCAACCCGGATCTGGCCTGTGACGAACGCGCCTTTGCCCGCGGCGCAGCCCGCGCCCTCGGATGGGTCCTCGGCTTCGCTCCCCTCGATTCCTGATATCTCATGAGCGGGTCCGCCTGGCGGGCTCGCATCGTCCTCTGCCCCGGGCTCGGCATCGACGCAGTGCCTGCCCGCCGGCCAGCGGCGTAGGGTCAGTGCATTGTCGGCGGTGTGTCCACCTCGGCAGGTGCCGGCAGGAAGGGACGGCGGTCATGGCGCTTGTGCACCGGTACCTGGTGGTCTTTCCCGGCCGGGTCGGCGGCCACGCCCCGCAGCCGAGCGTCGTCGTCACCGCGACCGGCCGCACCGGACCTGGCGGCCATCCGGTGTACACCGACGAGACGGGCCGCGTGCGCGTGGAGATCACCGAACACGGCACGGCCCGGCTCCTCACACCTACCCCGCTGCACCGCGGCCCCCTCCACGCCGAACCACTCTCCTGACCACGACCCGCGCCACCCCGTATTCGGGCCGGCCCGAGCCTTTGCCCGACGGAAGGTTCGGCACGGCCCCGGGCAGGCCGCAGACCCGGAATGCGGAATGGCGGCGTCCCGCTCACGTCAGTGTTCCCGGGCGGGGCACCACCTCGTCCGCCCTGGCCCGGCACCCGAGCACCTTCAGGCACCAGACCGCGCCCGCGGCCGGTACCACGAACCTTCCCAACCGGCCGACCGGGGCACCCCGCCTCTGCACGACACCAGTACGCCAAACCTTTCCGACCGCGGCAGAACAGGGCGCCGGGCCCGCCCCGGCGCCGCCCGTGTGCCACCGACGCCGTTGGTGCGTGCGGCCAGAGAGGAGTTGCCGGCGGGCAGCAGGTCACGTCATCTCGACGGCGACCACGCCCTGCAGCACCCTCCCGTTCTCCCGCGCGTCTTCCAGGCTTTCCTCGAATGCGTCCGCCCGCCGCTCGGGCGGCAGTCCGGCAAGGCCTTCGGGCCACGTCCTGGGAAGCACCACCGTCACCAGCGCCCCGCCCTCGGCGGCGGCTGACAACCATGTGGGTGGCGCCGGTACTGCGGGACGCGGCTCCCACACCTGGCGGCCGCCGACCAGCACCAGCCGCTCGAAGCGGCCCCCGCGCACCTGCACCGCCCCCGTCGTCACCGGCACCTGCCCGGCCGCCGCCACGAACCCGCTCTCCCAGGCGTCAACCGCCAGCGCCCCGTAGTGGCCCTCGTCGACCTCGACGATCACCTCCGCCACCACACCGCCCTCGTCCGTCTCCCGCACTGCCAATGCCCACAGCACCGGCCCCTCGTCCGCAGCACCCGTCATACCCACTCCAACGAACAAGCCCCCACCGACCGCACGCCCCGCACGCCGACGCCGTCAGTTGTCGAAGAGCAGACCGGGATTGGCGCGTGCGGCGCGCTGCACCGCGCCCGGGTCGGTTCGGGCACGGGAGGTCCGCCCACACCGTCTTGATGGTGCCGTCTGGGCTGCACCCCAGTCGTCGGCGATCCGATCGATGACGACCAGGCCGTACCCGTGCGGCGCATCGGGGCGATACCGCCCGGCCGGGCGGTGTCGGCGAGCCAAACGGGCCACCGGCTCCGGTCGTCGGGCGCCCGGAGCGGGAGCTCGGCCCACGGCTGGACGCCATCCGGCCCCTCGGCGAGCAGCGGGCCGTCCGCCACCCAGACCAGTTCGGCGAGCGGCCGGCTCGCTGACCGCCTCGATACTGGCCGGCAGGAACCCCCGGAAGGTGACGTTCCCGGCCGGGGCGGTGGTGATGTAGCGGCCGGCGGGCCCGGCGCCCACCACGTGCACGCCGAAGGCGGCGAAGTCGCGGACGTCGATCACCTGCAGCGCCCGCTCCGGGTCACCCGGCGCCGGCACCGGGCCGCCGCGCGCCATCCGCTCCAGCCACCAGGGCAGCCGGCCGCCGTTCTCGTAGGGGCCGACCAGAAGAGCCGCTGCCGAGGATCAGGGTGCGATCGGCACCGAAGTGGTCCTGCACCGTGCGCTCGCGGTCGGCCTCGAGGGCGCTGCTGAACGGATGGCCGGCCGGGGGTCGGCGGGGCAGGAGTGCAGCTCCGAGACCTCGTTCACCACCTCGGCCGCCCGGTCGGCGCATGTCGTTTTCCAGACCGGGCCGCTGCCCCCGGGCTGGTGCCCGGGGGCAGCGGCGGCTTTGGTCTTCGGGACGTGCCGTGCGGCGGGGTTGCTCAGATGTGGCCGAAGAACAGGCTGCCGGGGGCGTCCGGGTCGTTGGAGAGGAAGTGCTCGCGCACCGCGCGGATGAACTCCTGGCGCGAGATCATGCCGTCGCCGTCGGTGTCCAGCTTCATGAACATGTCCATCGCATCGGGCGCGTCACTCTTCCACACGTCCCGCAGGAGCCGGGCGAACTCGTCCTTGCTGATCTCGTTGTCGCCGTCGGTGTCGATGACGTCGAAGATCGCGTGGCCGCCGCCCTCCGTCACATTCAGCCGGCTGGTGTCGATGCAGGCGAGGCGGTTCGCCGTGACGAACTGGTCCTTCGTCAGCCGGTCGCCCTCGACGCCCGAGTGGCGCAGCAGCTCCAGCCAGTAGATCTGGCAGAAGGTCTGGATGGCGCGGGCGCGGCGGTCGCTCTTGTCGAGCTTGTAGGCCTGGATGTAGCGGTCGGCGAGTTTCTGGTAGTCCGTCCAGTCCACGTAGCCGTCGTGGTTGGCGTCCATGGTGTCGAACTGGCGCTCCAGTTTGGTGGTGATGATGTCCCGCACCGTCGTGGTCATTCCGAATCCTTTCGTGATCCCTGTGTCCGGCCCCCTCGGAGTGGGAGGAAGGCCCCTCGGACACTCCCCCGGGGCGTACGGGCGGCACCCGAACCGGGCCCGTTCTCACACGATCAGCCGCTCCGCCGGACCCGGGCCGCGCGGAGGGGCCCGACCCCGGCGGGTGGCGTGCCGGGTCGCGGGTGCACCGATCCTGTCGGCCCGGGAACAGCTGCGAGACCTGAACTCCTTCGTCGACGGCCGGGCCTACACCCGGCCCCACTCTGCGTCTCCCGGGATACGAGCCCCTGACGCGCGAGACCAGCAGGCCGCCGCCCGCGAGGTGGCCGGCGCCGTCCTCGCCGTCTCCTGGCACCTCTACCAGGTGCTGTGGCGCCATCTCGGGGAAGCCGAACCCCGGCCCCCGCCGCGTGGGCCGTGTGGGCCGTTACCGGGCCCTGGCCGAGCTCTGGCAGTACCACAGCGATCTGGCCCCGGATCTGCCCCTCCCCGGCCAGATGCTTCGTCTCCTCTGACCTGCCGCCACCTCGCCGGGGAGTCCGGAGCGTTCAGGCACGACGGCGCCGCCCTGGCTCCGAAGAACGGCCGTGTCGCGTGTCGGCCGGCGCATCCCGGACGATCCGCTGCACGACTCCGGCCAGGTGCTTCGTACCGCGCCCGGGAGCGGCTGTTGAGCAGGCGGAGTCGGCCGACCCGGGCATGGAAGAGTGCTCCCGCCGGGACGGGCGATCGTGTGCGGCCAGTACGCGCGTCCGGTCGGACCGTAGGCCCGTCTCACCGGCCGGTGGTCTGGGGCGGGTGCTCGCGGTGACCGCACACCCAGGCAAGCGCCTCGTACACGCCGCGGGCGTAGTCCAGCTCGACCGTACGGCCTTCATGGCCGAGCAGTTCGGTACGGGCGGCGTCCACCTCGTCCCGGAGCTGTGCCGGCCGGAGAACACCGTTCAACGGGATCGCGGTGATGGGCGCGGTCACTTGGTGGCCCAGGGCCCAGCGCAGCGCTTCGAGGACGCCGCGCCCGAACCTCCCGGTGCAGAACGGGTGGGTGTTGGCCGCGGCCAGTAGGCGGCCGAGCTCGTGCGGATCCCGCACGCCGACCAAGGCGTCGGTGGTGTTCTGTGCCGTCATGCAGCGAAGTTAGCCGCCTTCGCGGTCCGGGGCCCGGTGCGCAGGCCGACCAGGTGGTCACAACCGGTCAAGGCCGCGGGTTCAGCGACTGTCCGTCTCCGGTCGGCAGGCAAGTGCGGTGAGCGGCAGGCACAGGTACAGGTGCTCCCACAAGCGGCGGGCGGCCGCGCCGAGCGGCTCGCCCTCGAATCCCCGACCCGCATGCTGAAGCAACGCCACGGCGTCGGACACCAGGCCCGCTTCCACGTGCACCCGGCAGGCGGCGGGGCGCCCGGGCTCGCACAGATCGCCCACGCGCGCGGCGAGTCGGTCCCGGTCCAGCCGGTCGGCCGCCGCCTCTGCCGGCGAGGGCTGTTCGGCCGGCGGGGTGCTGCCTGCGTCCGCCACGGCCGTCCGGAGGCCGTGCGCCACGGCGCCGGCCCGCTGTGCCTGCCGGGCATCCACCTGAAGTGTCGCGTACCGGTCAAGCACCGAGGCGGCCGCGGCCGCCACGACGGCCTCCACCCGCACCGTGGACCTCGGGGGAGAGCCGGTGGCCGGGGCAGTGGAGGCAAGGAGCTGGCTGGCGTCTTCCATGCATGCCAGCCTGGCCCGGTTGCCGCAGAGGCTGCGAGTGGAGACCACCCGCCCAGGTGATTCGGCACGCCCAAAAGCGAACGAGGGTGCCAGCCGAGGGCCAACTACTCACCGGCCCTACCGCGACGAGAGCCGGAGGCGCCCCGGCCACCTGCAGGACGTCTTCCAGCCGCTGGCCGACCAGGCCGAGATGCACGGTAAGCGCGCCGGCCAGCCGTTCACGGTCGTCCGTCAACTCAACAAGTCCGTCCTCGAGGAGGGCTTCAAGAAGGACGACTGGAACCGTGTCGGCTGACGGACGGGTCGCTTGGCGTCGGCGCCGTCCAGGACACGGTCGAGTCGGCTCCCGCTCCGAGAACCGCAGCCTCGGAACCCCAGTCCTCCAGGTCGATTCTGGTGATGGCGTGCGCGACGATCCCTACGGCACCGACCTGAAGGGCCTCGGTGCCCTAGCAAATCACCTGCGGCGCGGATACCGGGTTCGGCCGAGATGCTGGACGACCTCGGCGACAAGATCCGCGGGCCAAGGCCATGGCCCCGACCCGGCCCCACCCCGCGGCGCCCAGCAGCCCCACCGCGAGCAAGCTCCTCGCCCCCGGCGCCGGCCTGGTGGACCGGGCCCGCGACTTCGTCACCGGCCGCGGCAAATCCTGACCTGCAGGTGCCCCACGGACGGCTCCCCGCTTCGGGGGCCGCGAGCGGCGTGATCGGACGGGCCGAATCGTCGCCCGTCCGATCACGCCGTGACCTGCGCCATGCCGCTCCCGCCGACCGGCTGCCTGCACTGGCCTGCCACCGCCGGGGCAGCGCCGCCCCGGCGCCTTCAGCCGCGCGACCGCCGAGGCCCGGGCGAGGCAGGCCACCACCGCCGCCCTGCGCTATCCCACCGCGCTGGACGTCGAACTCCTGCACCTCCTCGGCCCGGGCGACAGCCCCACCTCAACTACCTCGACGGGCCTGACTCCGCGGACTGCGCCGACACCGGACAGGCCGACTGGCGCACCTGGGTCGACGAGACCGTCGTCAGCTGGGCCGCCTGCCTCCTCGCGGAGCCCGCACTCGCCTCCCGCGCCCACCAGGCCCTCGCGGCGACCGATCACACCGGTCTCGCCGGCGACCCGCGGCGCCTGACCCTGCCCGCCCAGCGCGACACCGACGCCGCTCCCCTGCTCCGCCACCCCGACCTGCTCGAACCCGTCGCCGCCCTCCACCGCCACCAGCTCCTCGCCCTGCTCGCCCCCGAGGCCAGCCCGCTCCCCTGACGCCCAGCAGGTCGGGCCAAGCAGCGGCACCGTGCCGGGATCGCCAACGCCACCGCGGCTCTCCTCGCTCCGCGTCGGCCGTCGCCAACGCTCCGGGGCGCACCGCCACCGGCCCGGCCCGGATGCACCACGTGGAGTCGGGATCGTCCGCCCGACGGTCACCACCGAACCCGGCAGCATGGACGGGGCGGGCGGCGCGCTCGCGCTGCACAGCCCCACACGCTGCCGGTCGGCACGCAGCACGGTCCGCTCGCCGCGGGCGAACCCGAGCAGTGGTGCCGAGGAGCACCGGCCGCCACCCGCATCCGGTTTCGCTGCTACGCCGGGGTCGTGGCACGCGGGTCGCGGGCGTAGAGCGAGTTGCCGTTCTCGGCGCGCCCGCGAGGCCCAGGCAGAAGAATGTCGGGGCCACTGATCTTCCGCCAGGTCTCGCTCGCCCCATCAGGGCCGGGGGGAGCGGCAAGAGCGGGTCACCGGCTGATGTGCAGGACGCAGATGTCGTCCCTGCGGCATTCGGGCGTGACGAGTACGCCCAGAATGCTGTCGAGGGCGCAGGCGTTCCCGACGCAGCCGGCTGCGGTGCGGGCGAGGCGGTCCAGGCCCTCGTCGATGATCTGGCCCGGCTCCTCGATCAGGCCGTCCGTGTACAGCAGCAGGTGGTCGCCGGGCAGCAGGCGCAGCGTGGCCGACTGGTAGGTCGGTGTGGTCGTCGCGCCCAGCAGGACGCCGTCGGGGACGGGGAGGTAGTGGGCCCGGCCCTGGCGGATCAGGAGGGGTGGGAGGTGGCCGGCCTGGACCCAGGTGAGTTGTTGATGGGTGGGCTCGTAGCGGGCCATGATCATGGTGGCGGTGCTGAAGTTCCGTTCGGGGGTGTGCCGCAGGAGGGTGTTGAGCCGGTCGAGGATCGTGACCAGGGGCATGCCAGTAATGGCCATGCCTTTGGCGGTGAAGCGCAGTTGAGCCATGGTGGCGACTGCGGCCAGTCCATGGCCGGCGACGTCGCCGATGACGAGCAGGGCGCTGCCGTCGGGCAGTTCGATGGCGCTGTACCAGTCTCCGCCGAGGTTGAGACCTTCCTGCAGGGGTTGGTAGGCGACGTCGACGGTGAGGCCGGCCAGACGCATGGATCGCTGTGGCGGCGGGAGCAGGGCGTGTTTGAGCTGGTCCGCGAGGTCGCGTTCGGCGGTGAGCAGGCCGCGCTGGACAAGGGCGGCGCGTTCTTGGTCCAGCAGTTGTTGTTCGGCGTTCTTGGTGGCGGTCCGGTCCTGGAAGAAGCCGTGGACCTCCACCGGGTCGCCGTGTACGTCCGCCTCGGCCTCCGCGACGATCCGCACGTGGCGGATCTCTCCGGCGGGGGTGGTGATCCGGAAGGTGTGATCGACGGGCCTGCCGTCCCCGAGGAGGTGCTGCACGGTTTCACCCAGCGCGGGCAGGTCCTCGGCGACGACGTGGGCGGGCAGCTCCTCCAGTGTCATCGGGCCGAGCGACCGGTCCCGACCGAAGATGGAGTATGCCTCGTCAGACCATGTGATCACGTCGCGGACCAGATCCCAGTCCGCCCACCCCATGTTCCCCAGGCGCTGCATGGCGGTCAGTCTGCGCTGTTCGCGTTCGCCGCTGTCCAGGCGGACCCAGGAGACAATCAGCCCCGACCGGCAAGGGGCCGCCCGGACGGCGAAGCGGGACACGCGCGGGATGCCGGCGAGGACCTCCTCGTACTCGAACGGTTCTCCCTCATAGCGGACGCCGGTGCTCAAAGCTTGCAGGTAGCCGTGCCACAGCGCAGTGCCGGCCACGGTCGGGTAGGTCTCCAGGATGCTCAGCCCGACCAGGTCCCTTCCTCGGCGTGTCCCGATGTCGACCGCCTCCGGCGAGGCGGCCGTGATCCGGAAGTCCGCGACCTCGCCCGTCGTGCCGAGCACCGGCACGAGGAAGATCACCGAGCCGGGCAGGGCGTCCAGCATCTCCTGGATCTCCGGCGCCGGCAGTGCCGTGCCCGGACCTGCGTCGGCCGTCGGCCGTCCGCGGGGCCGGTATCGGCGCGAGGAGAAGACGGCGTCGTCCCCTGCCGGGCCGCAGCCACCGCCATCTGACCCCGGCATCGCGGGTCCCTCCCCGTCCTTCATACAACGAGCATGGCATGCCCCCCGACCATCGACTTCGGCCGGACGGCTGCCGCGCAGCGGGTGCGCTGCCCGGCCGGCGGCGAACTCGGCACGGAAAGGCCGCGCGACCATCTGTCGCCTCGGTGGGCCGCACGCCGGCCGGCGCGCACGGCCGCCCGCAGCGGGTATCAGGCGGCGGTGGTGAGGTCGGCCGGGGCCGAACAGCAGCGCGTAGTTGCACGGCAGGTGGGCGAGTACTCGGCCGGTGAGTTCGGTGCGGGCCAGGTTGGCGAGGACGGTCAGGACGGCGGAGGTGTCCCAGCGGCTCGGGCGGGCCTCTGAGGGCGCGGGCGACGGCTTCGACGAAGGCCGGGGCGGCGACCGGCCGGGTGACCGAAAGCGGGCGGCGAAAACGGTGCGCACCCAGGCGGGGAACACGGCAGCGAAATCGCAGCATTCGCCACCGGTGTGTTGGGAGCCGAGCACGCTGAGGAGGTGCCCGAGCGGGCCAGAACGGCGCGGTCAAACGTCCCTCGGCGGACACCGACGTGGCCGGCGCGCGGCCCACGCTCGCCGGCGCTGGCGCCGCGGCCCACACCGGACGGCCGCGGGTGCGGCGGAAAGCGGCGCCGCGCATCGTGGAGGCATGCCGAACAACCACTTGCATGCCAAGCAGTTCAAGCCGAACGTCCACCGCCTCACCGTGGGCGCCGCCATGGCCGGCGCCGGGGCCCTCCTAAGCGTCGCAGGAGCGGCCCTGGTCGCCACGGCCCTCGCCATGGCCGGACGCCGAATAGTCACGGCCTGGGAAACCCACCCCGTGGAGATGGCCTCCCGCACCGCCCACCAGGCCGCGTCCGCCTCCAGCGCTGCCCGCGATGCCTGGCGTTCCAACGCCGTCTGAACCGGCGATCTCGCCAGGCCGCGACCGCCCCGAGACCTCTGGCAGCGGGACGAGCCGACCGGCCACCGGGGCCGGATCGCACGGTGTGGATCAGGGCTTCCGGGCTGTGCCGCGAAGCCGCCTCGAGGCCCGCGATGTTGTCAGCAGTGGGCGGTGGCGGAGGTCTGCGGACGCAGGGGACATGCTGCAGGCGGTCGGGTAGCGGCGGGGTACGCGGGTGGGCAGGCCAGCACGTCCGTGCTGGCCTGCCGGGGTTAGGGCCTGCGGGGTCCCGGCACTGGGCGCGGGTCGGATGTGATGGCGGACCCGGGCACGCACCGGTAACCGCAGCTTCACGCGTAGAAAATCCCCCGGGCCGGCATGGGCGGCCGGCCGGGGCGCCTGTCGCTGAGAGGACGGCGACACCCTCGACTCCATCGCCCAGGCGCAGCAGGTGGCCGGTGGCTGGCCCGCCCTCTACGACGCCACCCAGGACACCATCGGCGACGACCCCGGCCTCATCCTCGCCGGACAGGCCCTCCGGCTGCCCTGAGGCCTGTCGGCTCACCCGTGGCGCGCCACCATCGGCTGCCGCTCGCGGCCGTAGCCGGTCAGAGCGACACAGCCGTCCTCGGCCCGGACCGCACCAACAGCCTCGTAGAGGGCGAGCGCCCTGGCCACGTCCCGGGCCACCACGACCTTCCACGAGGTCAGGCCCTCCGGCTGGCGCTCCTCGACGTGGTGGCGGCCCGTCAGCTCGTCCCAGACCACCTGGGCGGCCTCCTCCTCGGTGAGCGGACCCGTGCAAAGGCGTCGCCACAGGGCACCAAGGCCCGCGCTGAAGTCCGCCGAGCCCTCCAGGTGGAGGCGAATGGACTGCCAGCCGCAGCGGGAGTCCTCGAGCCGCGGCACGGCCGCGAACAGCGCATCCCGCAGCGTCCCGGGATCCTCCCGCAGCCGCGCGGCGGCCCGGCCCGGCCCGAGCCACGGACCATCGGTCGCCACAAGGCCGGCGAGGTGGGCCCACGCCAACAACACCTGCACACCACGCAGGGCCGCAGCCGGCCCGGCCCCCGCCTCGTTGCCGCCGGTACCCAGCAGCGCGACCAGCTCCCGCGCATCGGCGCGCAGCAGCTGTCCGGTCGTGGTCAACTGCCTGCCCTCGCCGACCCAGCCGGCCAGGGCCAGCATCTGTCCCACCGCCCTCGGCAGCTGGCCGGCCCCAGAGCGGCCGTCCTCCTCCGGCCCCGGCACGGCCCACACGCGCGCCGCCCCCGGGCGCAGCTCGGTCTCCAGCACGAACTCATCCCTTCCCCCGGCCCGGGAAGCTCCCCAGGCCCCCTTCACGGTATGCCAGACCACGCCGCCAACCCGCCCGGGACCGCCCCCGAACCGGCGACCAACCGCCCCCGGCGCCGCTCCGGGTGCGCGGCGCGAGCACCGCTTGCCCGCCGACGCCGGCATCGGCGGGGCCGCGGCGGGGCGGTTGCCCGGCCTCGCCAGTGTGCCTACCGCCGCCCGGCCCCACACCGACATAGGGTCGGACACCGGCGGCGGACAGGAGGCAATGCCGGTGGCCCCCATACCGTCGCGCTGGCTGCTCACCTTCCCCGGCCGTCCCGAAGCCCACAGCGAGCAGGACGCCGTGCTGGTCGAACAGCAGACCGGCTACGGACCCACGGACACCCGATCTACGCCGACGCCGAACGCACCGTCCGCGTGGAGATCGAGGACAGCGGCCTCGTCCACCTCCTGGCCCTCATCCACCGCCCGGAGCCGGACACCCCCGTGCACGCCCAGCCCCTGCACTGACGCGGACACCCACCGGCCGGCGGCGCCTACCCGCGGGCGCTGTCGGCGGCAGCCTCCAGCCCCTGAAGTTCCTGCTCGGCGCGCTGCTGGTCGGCGACCGCGTCGATCCCGTAGTCCACCGCCTTCACGTAGGCAGCCACCCGCCGCCGGGCGAGATCGAGGAGCTGCTCGTGCGGCCAGGCTTCGCCACGGACGGCTGCCTGTCCAGAGCCCATCATTCGGATGCCGGGTCGCAATACCTCGCCATTCGCTACACCGAGCACCTGACCGTCGCGGCCATCGCCCCGTCCGTCGGCACGGTCGGCGACGCGCTGGACAACGCCCTCGCCGAGACCACGATCGGTTTGTTCAAGACTGAGGTCATCAAACCGAACGGGCCGTGGCAATCCCTGACCGACGTCGAGATCGCCACCCTGACCTGGGTCGACTGGTACAACAACCGCCGCCTGCACAGCGCCTGCGACGACCCCACCCCGGTCGAGGCCGAACAGGCCCACTACGATCACCACCACGGCCCCACTCCGGCCACTCATCCAACAAACTGAGTCCCCGAACACGCCGGGGCGATTCACTGTGCGGTGGGTGTGGCCGTAGGATCGTGGACTTCCAGGACGACAGCCGTTCCTGCGACGGCCGGTCTTCGTGCACGGCGATCGTTTGGCCGGGTGAAGGTGCCGCCACTGCGAGGGTCGAGGGGTGCGAGTCGCACCGAAGCTCGCTCGCCGGGCTCCAGGAAGGGTGTGGGTTCGCCCCAGAGGCTCGCGATGTTGAGGGGCGCTTCGCCGATCGGGGTTCGGTTTCCGATGTTCCACATCGGCCGGAGAACTCCGGTTCCGGAGAAGAGGGTCTGCCGTCGGCTCTCGCTGACCGGTCAAAGGGTAAGATCAGCTCGGATGATCCCGTTGCGGGTTTCATAGCAGCGCCAGTGGCACCAGGCGGCGCTGTTCTTCAGCTGCATCTGCTCGGCGGCCGTGGCGAGGGTCTCCCAGAAACGGACCGGCGCTTCACCTTCGGAAGAAGCGGCTCGATCACCGCCCAGAGCTCGTCGCTGACCTCCCACGGCTTCGGCCGCGCCACTCCAGCGGGCTGCCCGGCTTCCACACCCATCGGCCCGTCGCGAGCCGGACGGGAGGCGGATCGCGCCCCGGCCCGTCGAGTCCTTGTCAGGTGTCGGAGTAGCTGAGGTCCCCGACCGTCCAGCTACTGATGTCCTCAATGGCGATGCGGTACATACCGCCGGTGTGAGGGAGCCCGAAGTTTCCCTGCAGGATCTTCGCCCGGTGCAGGTGGAGATGAGTGGGGCGTGCGGGCGACCCGTCCGCGGGCGGGGTGAACAGGGCAGCGAACGGCTTCAGGTGATCCGAGGACTGCAGGACCTCTGCAACTCGCTCCAACCACAGGGCCACTGGCGCAAGCCTGCCGGTGATCACGGCTCCGGGAACCACCACGGTCAGCGACATCTGGTTGTTGCGCTCGGACTCGACCATCGCGGCGATGTCGACGAGCAGCCTGTCAGGGTTCGACATGACGTCCAGATTAGGGCACCGGCTCCTGTCCTCCCAGACCATCCAAGGCTGCAGCCACGGAGCCACACACCGAACCGCCGGTCCGGCCACGATGGCGGCCGCCCCGGCCTCGCCAGCGCCGATCGGCCTCACCCGAGGAGCTTGTCGAGCTCGGCCTTGTCGGAGGGCTTCAGCTTGAAGATCCAGGCGTCGTAGGGCTCGTCGTTGATGAGTTCGGGGCTGTCGGCCAGTTCCTCGTTCATGGCGATGACCTTGCCGCCGATCGGCGTGTAGATGTCGGAGGCGGCCTTGACCGACTCGACGATGCCGGCGGGGTCGTTGGCCGTGAAGGTCCTGCCGACCTCGGGCAGCTCGACGAAGACGATGTCGCCGAGCGCTTTCTGGGCGTGGTCGCTGATCCCGACCGTCACCGTGCCGTCCGCTTCCAGGCGGGCCAACTCGTGTGACTCCGCGAATCGCAGGTCAGCCGGGATCATCGACACGTTCGCTCCACTCGGGCGCAGGGTGATCAGCGGGCTCATCATCCCCCACGTCCCTGCGGGAACAGGCGAAACTTGCCTTTGTTCTGACGGCGCGTCGCGTGGAGGGTGATGGGTGGCGGTGCGCAGTGGGGCGCGATGGGGCTGATGTACCTGGTGGTGATCCACTCGGTGTGGACGGCGCTGGCCGACAACCGGCTGCGCCGGCAGCGGATGCAGTGCTACGGCTCGCTCCGCTCCCCCGCCGACCGGGCCGGGGCCGCCCGACCCGCTGATCGCGATCGACCCGCGGCCCCGGCCCCGGCCCCGGCCCCGGCCCCGAATCCTCGTCAGTCCGCCAGCGCCCGGCGCAGTGCGGCGCCCAGCGCGGCGATCTGACGCTGCGACACCTCGGCGGAAAGGATCGCCTGGGAGCCGTGGAAGGTGCCCGGCCACTGGTGCAGTTCGACGCTCACGCCGGCCTGCAGCAGGCGCAGCGCGTAGTCGATGCCCTCGTCGCGGTTGGGGTCGAACTCGGCGGTGGCGACGTACGCGGGCGGCAGGCCGGTCAGGTCGGTGGCGAGGGCCGGGGCCGCGTACGGGGTGGCCGGTCGGCCGCCCAGGTAGTGGTCCATGGCGGCGATCCGCACGGCGCGGTTGTTCCACGGCGTGTCGGTGAAGTTCCGGGCGGACCAGGTCCGGTGGCGGTCGTCGAGGATGGCCTCGTTGAGGAGCTGGAAGCGGATCCGCGGGCCGTGCTCGTCGCGGGAGCGCAGGGCGGTGGCGGCCGCCAGGTTGGCGCCGGCGCTGTGGCCGCCGACCGCGATCCGGTCGGCGTCGATGTCGAGTTCGGCGGCGTGGTCGGCCGCCCAGACCAGCACGGCGTAGCAGTCGTCGAGGGCGGCGGGGAAGCGGTGTTCGGGGGCGCGGCGGTAGCCGACCGAGATCACCACGGCCCCGGCGTCCTGGGCGATCCGGGTGGCCCAGGGGTGTTCGGCGTCCAGGCCGCCGAAGACGAACCCGCCGCCGTGCAGCCACAGGACGGCGCCGTGCGCCTGCCGGGGGCGGTAGATCCGCACGGGCACGTCGGGGTCGCCGGGGACGGTGCGGTCCTCGATGTCCAGGCCGGTGGTGTCGAGCGGCGGCCGGCTCGCGGCGAGCGAGTCGAACAGGTGGCGGGTGCCGACCGGGTCGGCCATGTCGACCTTGGGCAGCAGGTGGACGAATGCTTCGAGTTCGGGATCCATGCCGTTCATCCTGGCGGCCGGGGCCCGCCGGGTCGTCCGCCGCCCGTCGCGTCTTCCGGCCGCTCTACGCACCGCTCGGCGCGTCCGGCGGGCCGGCGGGCGGTCCTATGCTCACGGCATGGAGGCATTGGCCGAACGGCTGTCGCAGCTGGACCCGGAGGTCCGGGGGGCGGTGCAGGTGGTGGCGCTCTACGACACGCTGATGCGCCGTCGGGTGGACCTGCCGGCGCTGGCCCGGGCCTCGGCGGGTCTGGCGGAGTGCCCGGCGGGCATCCGGATCGGCGCGGCGGGGCGTCCGATCCGGATGGCGCCGGACGGCCGGGAGGCCGCGGACCCGCCGGCGGCCGCCTCCAGCACGGTGCCGGTCACCCTGGACGAGGAGGAGATCGGCGCGGTGTGGCTGGAGCGGCCGGGGGCACCGCATCCGCTGGACGCGGTGCTGCTGGACCGGCTGGCGATCGCCGTCGCCGCGGCCGTGGAACGCTACGGCCCGGCGCGCACCACGATGGCCGACCCGGCGCTGGTCGAACTGGCCGTCAGTTCGGAGACGGACGAGGCGGCCAGGGCGCGGGCGCTGCGCCTGCTGGGCTTCGCCGGGGACCGGCCGGTGCGGGTGGCCGCGGTGTGCTCGCCGCCGCCGCTCGGCCGGGTCGCGGGGCTGCTCTGCCCGGACCGGCCGGTGAAGGCCGCCCTCCTCGGCGGCGTCGGCGTGCTGCTGGCCGCCGACCTGGACGGGGCGCGCTGGCCCGCCGACATGCGGGCCGGCCTGGGCGCCGACCCGCGCCCGGAGCTGGCCTGGGGCGAGGCCCGCACCGCGCTGCGCTTCACCACCGCCCGCGAGCCGGTGGTCCGGTACGCCGACCTCGGCGCGCTGGCCCTGCTGGCCGCCGTCCCCGCGGAAGCGGCCCGCCGCAACCCCGACGTGGCGGCGCTCACCCGCCTCGCCGCCACCACCCCTGAGGACCTGGAGACCCTCGACGCCTACTGCGCCACCGGCTCGCACCGCGCCGCCGCCGAGCTGCTCCACCTCCACCACAGCAGCGTGGCCCGCCGCCTGGACCGCATCGCCCGCTCCCTCGGCCTCGACCTGACCACCCCCGCCGGCGTGGCCCGCGCCACTACTGCCCTCACCGTCCACCGCCTACTGGACGACTAGCCACCCCCAACTGCCGTCACCCGTCGGCCGTTCGCCCCGACGCGGTGCGCCTTCGCACGCCCACATCAAGGTCATGCCCATGACATTACGAGGGAGATTCGATGATCGGAACGGTGTTCCGGACCGAGGACGTGCCGGTGGAGGACCGGTTCGCGACCTGGCGGGACCTGGTCGGGCGGACCAGGTCGAGCGAGATCGTCAGCGCCCACCAGGACGACTTCTGGGCCACCTACCGGGTGCTGCCGCTCGGGCCCGTGACGGTGTGGCCGACCTCGTTCCTGCCCACGCACCACCGCCGCAGCCCCCGGCTGGTACGGCAGTCCGACCCCGAGCTGTTCCACCTGACCCTGCTGCTCGACGGGCGCCTGCACGTCGAACACGCCGGGCGGGCGGGCAGCTTCGGCCCGGGCCGACTGCTGCTCGCGGACAGCTCGCTCCCGTACGACGTGCGCTCGGCGGTGGCCGCGCCGGGGCGGGTCGTGCAGGGCGTCGGCGTCGACTTCCCGAAGGCGATGCTGCCCCTTCCACCGCGCCGTGTACGGGAGTTGCTGGCCCGTGGGCTGTCCGGCCGGGACGGCCAGGGCGCACTGGTGGCGGACCTGCTCACCGGGCTGGACCGGCACGCCGACGCCCTCGATCCGGCCGACCCGGCCCGGCTGGGCCGGGTGGTGCTCGACCTGGTGTCGGCGTGGCTCGCCGGGGAGGCGGAGGCGGACGCCGCACTGCCGGCGGAGACCTGTCAGCGGGCCCTGGTGCACCGCGTCCAGGCGTTCATCCGGCAGAACCTGCACGACCCCGAGCTGACCCCGCCGGTGGTCGCGGCCGCCCACCACATCTCGCTCAGCTACCTGCACCGGATCTTCCCGCAGCACGCCCGCGGCCGCACCGTCGCGGCGTGGATCCGCGCCCAACGCCTGGACGCGGCCCGCCGCGACCTCGCCGACCCGTCGCTGCACGCGCTGCCCGTGCACGCGGTGGCCGCCCGCTGGGGCTTCACCCGCGCCTCCGACTTCACCCGGGCGTTCCGCCACGCCCACGGCCTGTCCCCCACCGAGTGCCGCGACCGGGCACTGCTCCCGCACCCGTAGTGGACGCATTGCGCGACCGGGTGTGGACGGTGTGCCAACGACAGGCGGGGCGCCGCTTGGCATCGTCGTTCCCGCGAAGACCGGGACGCCCCGGACCGCGCCACCCACCCACCCCTACGAGGAAGGAACACCCATGCGTTTCAAGACCTTCGCGGCGACCGCCGTCACCGCCGGAGCGCTCGCGCTCGCCACCGCCGGGCCCGCCAGCGCGGCCCCCTACTGGCAGACCGTCAGCACGAACTCCAACTGGTCGTGCACCGCGTACAGGACCCACCCGGTGTCCACCCACGTCAACTGGAAGCTGTGCGAGGTCGTCAACGCCAACTACGACGCCCAGGTGGTCGTGGTCGTGCAGAACACGGCGACCGTGGCCGTCAGCATCACCGGCGCCACGTCCAGCAACTACAGCAGCGACGGAACGTGCCTCACCTCCACGCTCAACCCGGGCTTCACCCGCGGCTGCTACGGCCCGACCCGGGCCCTGCCGGCCGCGGGCTCGACGTGGCACCAGGGCCAGCTGATCGTCAACGGCGTCACCGACACCATCACCGTCTACGGCTGATCGCGCCCGGGTCCGGTGGGACGGCCGCGCCGGCGACGCTGCCCGTCCACACCGGGCAGCGCGACCTCGTGCCGCTCGGCACGGTCCTCTACCCGGACGGCGTGGAGCGGATCGGCGCAGCGCGGGGTGAAGGACCTGCTGTTCGGGCTGGCGCTCGGCAAGTCCGGGCACGGCAAGACGGAGGCCGCGCTGGTGCAGTGCATCGCGCTGGCGCACTGCGGGTACGGCACGTGGCTCCTGGACCCGCACGGGGAGGGCGTGGGTGCGGGCCAAGCCGTACCTGGCGCACCCGCACATCGCCGATCGGCTGTGGGAGATCAACCTGGCGAAAGCCGACGACGACCAGAAGGTCGTCTCCTGGAACCCGCTGTCGATGGAGAACCGCCCGTCGGCAGACGTCCAGGACGTCGTCCGCTCGGTCGTCGAGGGCATCGCCACCGCCCAGGACTGGGGCGAGCACGCGCCGCGGGCCCGCACGATCCTGGCCCGCACCGTGCAGGCCCTGGCCCTGCTCGACCTGCAGGCGGTGGCGGCCGGCCAGCCGCACGCGTAGTGCACGCTCTTCGAGATCCGCACATGGCTGACCGACGAGGAGCGGCGCTTCGCGCTGCTGCCGAAGCTGCCGCCCCGGGTGCGGGACTACCGGGAGAAGATCTTCCCGGCGATGGCGAAGGAGGCGGTGCCGACCGTCACCTACGTCATGGACCGGCTCGACACCTCCCGGTCCCTGCAGGCGTTCTTCGGCTCGCCGCGCTCGGCGATACGACATCCGCACCGCCATGGACGACAGCGAGGTCACAGCGTTCGTCGCCGGTGAGCCGGGAGCCGAGGAGGGCCAGGACCACCCGGGCGACCCGCTCGGCCTCCTGCGGGGTGTCGTACTCACCGCGTTCCCGGACCCCTCCGGGAACACCTCCCATCGAAGCGTCATCCCGGTTCTCCCTCCGTCGCGGCCTGCCCGGTACGCCGCCCGCCGCCAGTCAGGGCTCGGCGGCCAGGCGCCGGTGCAGACCGGTCAGCTTGAGCAGCCGCACCACGCAGCGCCCGGCCCGCGCAGGACCAGGCGGGCACCGCACCGGTCGGCCTGGTTGCGGGCCCGGACCAGGGCGCCCAGGCCCGGGCAGTCCATGAACGTCACCTCTGACAGATCCAGCACCACCTCCGCATGGGGCCACCCCCGCCGGGCATTGGGGTCGGCTCGCCGAGTCACGTGGTGACGCCGCCCCGGCCATGGGACAGATGTCTGAGTCCTATATCTCAGTGCTCACGCTGTGCTCTTGGGAGCCCCGGGCACCGGCTCCCGTGGGATTCCTGGTCGGTCTCTTGGCAGCAGCACTCGCAGTCCGCCCGGCCGGGCCTCGCACGTGACGGGAAGAGGCAGCGTCACGGGTTCACCATCGATCCCTGCGTGCAGCGGTTGCTGTCCCAGACCGTGCAACGTGATGCTCGCCGCCGTCCATGCAATGGCAGCATCACCTGGCGTACCTGGGCCGGGCTGGTGCCGTAGCAGCTGGCTGCGGAGGTTTCGGAGGAGATCCGGCGGTGTGTCGGTCGGGCGCTTGAGCACGATGCCGCCGAGCAGGCCCGAGGTGAGCACGAAGCGGCGCCCGAGGTAGCGCGGGGTGGCGATGTGGTACGGGTTGTTGGAGATCAGCACCACTTGCGGGAACCGGACGGCTCCCCGCGGGGTGTCCACGTCGGCCTCGACCCATTGCGCTCCCTTGAGGTAGTCAGGGGCGAGCGAAGCGAAGGTGCCCGCCTTGTCCTCCCGGTAGCCGGGGTCCAGAAGAGCGTCGGCGTAGAGGCCGAACGACACGTTGTTGACGAAGACATGCGGGCCCACCACGCCGAGATCCACACGGGTGAGCACGCCATCGGTCAACGCACCCAGTGAGGACACCGGGTTACGGATGTCGAGGCCCAGATCGCGAGCGAAGTGGTTGCGTGTGCCCGCCGGGACCACCAGCAATGGCCTACCCGTGGCGGAGGCCACCGCGGCCACGGCCGATACCGTTCCGTCGCCGCCCGCGACCCCCAGTACCTCAGCCCCCTTCTCGACTGCGCGCCTGGCGAGTAGTGCCGCA
The DNA here is from genome assembly GCF_040680995.1 of Kitasatospora sp. NPDC051914. NCBI lineage: Bacteria > Bacillati > Actinomycetota > Actinomycetes > Kitasatosporales > Streptomycetaceae > Kitasatospora > Kitasatospora sp. NPDC051914. The sequence continues at coordinate 52,430 of NZ_JBFAXX010000026.1, read as the reverse complement.
TCCTGCACGGCACTGGTCGACCAGACCTGTGCGCCCATGCTCTCGGCGCGATCGATCAGGCCGAAACGGGCAATCTTGCCGCCACCCGAGCGTGGATTCGTCACGATCACCACCCGGGTACGTACGTCAGCTCCAGCCATTACCGCACCCCGCTTCCGCCGCGCCCGTCGGTCGCCGACCGACCGATTGGACCCCGCACGACCAGGCTGGCAGACCCTTCCGTCCCTCCGCGCGGCCGACAGCAACAGGGTCCGGGTATTCGACCTGGCCCCTGCCTGTGATGCCGTCCGAGCCAGTCAAGCGACTGAGCGGTGAAGTCGCCGCTTGAGCGTCTTGCCCCGCGTCTCCGTCGCGGCCTTCAGCCGGGCCTTCTTCCGCTCCCGCCGCTCCTCGCAGCCTGGCGTTCCACTGCCTACTTCGCCTCACGGACCGCCTTGACCTCGGCACGCACCCGCTCGGCCGGCCTGCGTTCCAGCACCGCGCCGAACCGGATGGCGAGCAGGTCGATCTCCTCCGTGTCGCGCTTGGTCGCCCTCTGGAGAGCGCCAACGACGGGGTACTGGACGATGACGCCGTTCCCATCGTCATCGCCGCCCCGATTGCCGCCGGAGTGCCGGAGAACCGAGCGCGTGCCGTGGTCAGTGACGTCTCTGCCGCGATGAGCGCCGTGTCAGGCCCCGCCGACGGAGCCTGACCTCGGTCGTTGCCGCCCCTCACCCCTTGTCGCGGGTTCGCGCGGGGTGGTTCTCCACGCCGGCAATCGCGGCGTCCAGCGCGCAGTTGAACATCGCGTCGATCACATGGTTCGAGGGTGCGGGGGCCTCGTCCCCGTCGGGACCCGCCGCCGCGGGGAAGGTGCTCCACCGCTGTAGTGCTCCGGTCAGTTCGCTGACCAGCAGACCGGTGAACACGGCGCGTAGGGTGGCGGCGACGCGCGGGACTTCTGGAGTGGGAAGTTCTGCGGCGGCGAGTGTGTCGGTGAGTCCACGCCAGAACGGGTCGTCCGGCTGGATGAAGTCGGCCCGCCCGAAGGAATACCCCATCAGCTGGGGGTGACTGTGCGCCAAGGCGCGGAAGTCCAGAGCCAGTTGACGCAGTCGGTCCTGCCAGGGGGCGTCCTCGCGTTCCGGTGTGCGGAACTGTGAGCCGACGCGCTCGGTCACGCCCCGCAGCACGGCGTCCTTGTTCGGCACATGGTGGTACAGCGACATCGGGTTCGCGTCGAGCGCCGCCGCGAGTTTGCGCATGGTCAGCGCCTCGACCCCGTCGGCGTCGATGAGTTCCAGCGCCTTGGCGTAGATGCCGTCCTCGGTGAGCGGGACGTCCCTCTTCCTCGTCCCCCGGGGCGCCTTCTTTTGAGTTTCCATACGTCGTATGGTACCACTGTGGACAGTTCCATACAGCGTATGGAAATCGGGGGCCTCGCTGTCCGTCAGCGGCGTCCCAGGCATGCCACAGAGCCCTTGCCCGTCCCCCCACTCTTCTCCACACAAAGGAGCAAGCCATGGCCACGCAACCCGTGACCGATCTGCGTCCCATCCCGTCCCCGCGCGGGGTCCCCCTCCTCGGCCACACCACGCAGGTCCCCGGCACCAACCCGTTCGCCTACTTCGCCGAGCTGTCCAAGCAGTTCCCCGAGGGCATCTTCAGCCTGGACATCGCCGGCATCGAGCAGGTCTTCGTCACTGATCCGGACCTGGTGGCCGAGGTCTGCGACGAGACGCGGTTCTTCAAGCAGATCGAGAAGACGCCGCTGAACCATGTCCGGGACTTCACGGGCGCGGGCCTGTTCACGGCGCATCAGCACGAAGAGGAATGGGGAATGGCCCACCGGATCCTCCTGCCGGCCTTCAGCCAGCGCGCCATGAAGGCTTACTACGGGCAGATGCTGGAGATCGCGCAGAACCTGGCGGGCAAGTGGGAGGGCAGGGAGGGGCAGCCGGTCAACATCACCGACGACTACACCCGGCTGACCTTGGACACCATCGCCCTGACGGGGTTCGGCCACCGGTTCGACTCCTTCGACAAGGAGGAGCTGCACCCCTTCCTCAACGCACTGCTGGGCGCGCTGGTGGAGTCGCTGCGGCGCTCCCAGGAACTGCCGGTGATGACCAAGATGCGCAAGGCCGACGCCAAGAAGTACGGCGAGAACATCCAGCTGATGCGGGACCTGGTCGACAGCGTGATCAAGGAGCGCCGCCAGGGGAAGGGCAGCGGCGAGGAGGACCTGCTGGGCCTGATGCTGGAGGCGACCGACCCGGAGACCGGCAAGCAGCTGACCGATGACAACGTCCGCGACCAAGTGGTGACGTTCCTGATCGCTGGCCACGAGACCACCAGCGGCCTGCTGTCCTTCGCCACGTACTCGCTGATGCGCAACCCGCATGTGCTGGCCCAGGCGTACGCCGAGGTGGACCGCCTGCTGCCCGGCGACACCGTCCCGGACTACGACACGATCATGCAGCTGGACGTCATCCCGCGGATCCTGGAGGAGACCCTGCGCCTGTGGGCTCCCATCCCGCTGTTCGGCAAGACGGCGCGGGAGGACACGGTCATCGGTGGCCGCTACGAGCTGAAGAAGGGCACGAAGGTCCTCATCCTCGAAGGCCCGCTGCACACCCACCCAAAGGCATGGGAGCGGCCGGAGGAATTCGACATCGACCGGTGGCTGCCGGAGAACCGCGTGCAGCAGCACCCGCACGCCTACAAGCCGTTCGGCAACGGCGTGCGCGCCTGCATCGGCCGGCAGTTCGCGCTCACCGAGGCCCGCCTGGCCCTGGCGCTGGTGTTGCAGAAGTTCAGGTTCTCCGACCCGAACGACTACAAGATGGACGTCCGGGAAGCGCTGACCCGCAAGCCCGGCGACTTCCAGCTCGTCGTACGGACCCGCCAGGAGCACGAGCGGACGGTGCTCGGTGCCGCCGACGTCCGGAGCGACGACGAGCGGCAGCAGGCCGCGGTCAGCGGCGTCGGCGTGCATCTCACCGTCGCTTACGGCTCCAGCCTGGGCTCGTGCGAGGACCTGGCACGCACGATCGCCGACCGCGGCGAGCGCTCAGGATTCGGCACCACACTGACGAGCCTGGACGAGCTGGGCGACAACCTGCCCACCGACGGGCTGCTGGTCGTCGTCGCCGCCAGCTACAACGGCAAGGCACCCGACAACGCCCAGCGCTTCGACGACCTGATCGCCGCCGGGCTGCCCGAGAGCTCGCTGTCGACCGTGCGATTCGCGCTGCTGGGCGCCGGCAACACCCAGTGGGTGGCGACCTACCAGGCGTTCCCCAAGCGGATCGAAGCCGCTCTCCTGGCCGCCGGTGCCACGCCGGTCGTCGAGCGCGGTATCGCCGACGCCGCCGGGGACTTCGACGGCATGGCGAGTCGCTGGATGGACGGCCTGTGGGCCACCCTGGCCGAGGAATACGCCGCCGACACCTCCGACGACGGCGGGCCGCGCTATGAAGTGCAGCTGCTGACCGAGGCGGATGTGCGCCCGGCGATCGTCTCCGAGCAGGCTTACCCACTGACGGTGGTGGCCAACGAGGAGCTCGTGTCCGACGCGACCGGGCTGTGGGACTTCCAGATCGAGCCGCCGCGCCCGTCCGCGAAGTCGATCACCATCGAGCTGCCCGAGGGTGTCACCTACGACACCGGCAACCACCTGGCCGTCTTCGCCAAGAACGAGCCCGCGCTGGTCGACCGCGCCCTCGCACGGCTCGGCGTCGACCGCCACCAGGTGCTCCGGCTGGAGCAGCCCGCAGGAGGCCGCACTCACCTGCCGGTGGGCACACCCGTCACCGCGGGCCTGCTGCTCACCGAGTTCCTGGAACTGCAGGACCTGGCCACCCGCTTTCAGATCCAGACCCTGGCCGAGTACACCGAGTGCCCGTGGACCCGGCCGCAGTTGGAGGCGTACACGGCCGACACCGTGGAAGCCGGAGAGCGGTACCAGAAGGAGATCCTCGACAAGCGCGTCTCCGTGCTCACCCTCCTGGAGCGCTTCCCCGCCGTCGAACTTCCGCTCGCGGTGTTCCTGGAGATGACGGGCCCGATCCGTCCGCGCTTCTACTCCATCTCCTCCTCCCCGCTGGCCAATCCGCGCCAGGTACGCCTGACGGTCGGTCTGCTGGAAGGCCCGGCTCTGTCCGGCGACGGCCAGTACCGCGGCACCTGCTCCTCCTACATGGCGCGGTTGGAGCCCGGAGACGTCGTCTACGGCTACGTCCGCGTGCCCTCCCCGACCTTCGCTCCGCCCGCCGACCCCACGACACCGCTCATCCTCATCGGCCCCGGCACCGGCATCGCACCGCTGCGCGGCTTCCTGGAGGAGCGCGCCCGGCAGTACGAGAACGGCACGAATGTGGGCCTGTCCCAGGTCTTCGTCGGCTGCCGCCACCCGGAGCACGACTACTTCTACCGGGACGAGATGGAGACGTGGGAGCTGTCCGGCATCGCCCGGGTCCACACCGCCTTCTCCGCGGTGACCGGCCACCCGGCCCGGTTCGTGCAGAACGCCATCGCGGGCGCCGCCGACACGCTGTGGCAGGCACTTCAGGACGGCGCGTACGTCTACGTCTGCGGCGACGGCCGCCGTATGGCGCCCGCCGTGCGCGAGGCCCTCGCCGCGATCCACCGCGAGCACACCGGCAGCGGCGACGAGGCCGCCCAGCGGTGGCTCGCCCAGCTGGAGGCCGACGAGCGCTACCAGCAGGACGTCTTCGCCTGATCCCCAGACACCGGGAGGCGTGCGGCACCCCTCCCTGACCGTACGCCTCCCGGTCCCGCCCATCCCAGCAGAACCGCCCGGCACCGCCGGCCCGAACCGCCGGGCGGTGCCGCCGACGAAAAGCCCCACAGAAAGCAGATCCCCATGGACACCATGCTCGCCGGACGCTTCCACCTGGACAGCAAGAAGTTCGCCGTGGAGGAGGTCCCCGTCCCCGTGCCCGGCCCGGGCGAGGTCCTCATCGAGGTCAAGGCCGCCGGCGTCTGTCTCTCGGACGTCCACCTGATCGACGGCTCCCTCGTCCCGCTGTTCGCCACCTCCGACACGGTCACCGTCGGCCACGAGGTCTCCGGCGTGATCCACACCCTCGGCCCCGACCTCAGGCGCGGCCTGACCATCGGCACCCGCGTCACCCTGGAGGCCGGCAAGACCTGCGGCCGGTGCGCAGGCTGCGTACGCCACCGCCCCTGCACCCAGATGCTCACCGCCGGCATCGACTACGACGGCGGCTGGGCCCAGTACACCGTCGCCCGCGAGGACACTCTCATCCCCATCCCCGACAGCCTCCCCTACGACCAGGCCGCGATCATCCCCGACGCGGTCTCCACCCCCTACGCCGCTGTCGTCGCCACCGCGGGCGTCCGCCCCGCCCAGTCCATCGGCGTCTGGGGCGTGGGCGGAGTCGGCGCCCACAACGTGCGCCTGGCCCGCCTGGTCGGCGCCGCGCCGATCATCGCCGTCGACCCGCTGCCCAGCGCCCGCGACCGCGCCCTGGCCTTCGGCGCGGACTTCGCCCTGGACCCGGCCGCCCCCGACTTCGCCGACCAGGTACGTGAGGCCACCGGCGGACGGGGCCTGGACTTCGCCTTCGACTGCGCCGGCGTACCCGCCGTCCGCGAGCAGGCCGCCTCCGTGCTCGGCCTGGGCGGCTCCCTGATCCTGGTGGGCATCACGCCACACCCGCTCACCATCAGCGAGGGCCTGACCTTCAACTACCTGTCCAAGCAGGTGCGCGGCCACTACGGCGGCTTCCCGGAGTCCGTCACCGAGCTCGTCCGGCTGACCGCGGCCGGCCGCCTCGACCTGGCCCCCTCCATCACCGACCACATCCCGCTCGCCGACGCCGCCGACGCGGTCAACCGGCTGGAGAACAAGATCGGTGACCCGATCCGCCTCATCCTCGTCCCCTGACAACTGCTGAGAAACACCCAGAAGCCACCTCGGGCAGGGGTGAGTGGGCGCCGGTGCTTGAGGGAGCACCGGCGCCCACGGCATTTCTCAGCGTCAAGGGCTCTGGCAAGGCGTGCAAGCCGGGCGTCGCTGTCCTCGTTGCAGCACTCGATGAGACCGTCGGTGTACGGCACGACCGTGTCCGCGGGTGCAGGGCAGACCGGCCCGGCGGCGGGCAGCGGGCAGCGGTTCGGTCGCCTGGTCCCGCCGTTCGCTGTTTCCCGTCGGAAACGCATAGGCGTCCATGCCGCCACCCCGCCGCTGATCTCCCTTGCCAGGGAGGCCACGGGGCAACCGGCACTGTGGCCCTGCTGCGGCTCAGCAAGGCCGACGTCGACGTCATGGGAACGCCCGTCCCGCGGTACGAACCTCTTCGACATCGCATTGGGAGATCCACGCGGCGTTCCATTGCACCGTCGCCATCGACCTGGGAGCACGACGAGTACGACCCAGCTGCCGAGCGCGGTCGTGAGGCGTTGTGCCCGGGTCGGTGACCAACGGCTCCCGCGCCGCCGACGTGTGGGGGCGCCGGAGCCGTCGCGGTCAGTGCTGGGGGTGCGGCTGGGAACGGAACAGAGGCCGTCGCTCGGCCGTTGCGCCGGGAGCCAGGCGGCCGGCCTCCACGCGCGGCTTGACAGCGTGGAACACCTCGAACATCCCGAGGGCTATGGCCATGATGCCCGCGGCCAGCGTGAGAGCGCCGATCGAGGTGAACGGCGAGACGATCAGCACGGTGCCGCCGTCATGCCGATGATTCCGGAGAACAGCATCCAGCCCCGCGCGCCGGCATGGCCGGGGCGGGGACGGCGGTGGCTGTCGCCATGACGCCGCGCAGCAGCCAGCTGAAGCCGATCCAGAGGGCGAGCAGCAGGATCGACTGCATCGTGTTCCGGAAGCAGATCAGCCCGAGCAGGACGGACAGCGCACCTGTAAGGAAATGCAGCGCCCGAAGATGCCCGGGGACGTGCGTGCCGAAGGCGGCGGCCAGTTGGAAGACACCGATGACCAGCAGGTAGACGCCGAAGAGCACACCGACGACGCGCGGCGTCTCTCCCGGCCAGGACAGGCGACGACTCCCAGGGCGATGGAGGCCAAGCCCATGGTGAGAAGGATCTGCCACCCCGTGTTCGCCACGGAGTCCAGGAGTTCGGTGGTGGAGTCGTCTTGTGGCTCGGTGCCGCGCGGCGAGGATGCAGGGGGCGTCATTGAAATTCCCCAGGTTTCATGGAGGCTCAAACGAGTGCTGACCTGTCCTCTGACCAGGTTGAACAAAGCGCCAGGACCAGACGGCGAGAGCCTTTGTTCGATGCCTGTCTGGACGGCGACATAGGCGCCCCGGTCTCCGGTGGGGACCGGAGGCTCCTCCACGAGGCGGACTCGGCCGTCGTCACCGTGGTTCCGTGACCACGGTCGGAGTGCCCTCGGCTGCGCGGCCGCTGCCGCACAGCAGTGATGCCCAGGCCGCCGAGGTGGCCGCGAGGTCGTCTCCGCACGTGGTGCCGGGGCGACGGGGGCGGGCCGCGGTGGCAAGGACGACGCGGTCGGGGCGGAGCAGGACGGCGCCCGCGGTGCCCATCCAGCGGACCAGGTCTCTTGTGCCCGGATCGGTTTCGGTGCGGTGCTCGGCGCCGCCCGTGCCTGGCTGTGGTCGTCGGGGGTCGTGCAAGTGGATGACGCGGGCGTCCAGCGCTCGCGCCAGCGCGTGCAGGGCCGGGCTGAGCGGTGCGGTGGCCAGGACCGCGAAGCCCTCGCCGAGCAGGTCGTCCAGCAGGCGCGGGCCGCCGTCGGCATCGGGGCGCAGCGGTTGGGGGCATAGCGTTCCGGGGCGCGGGTGTCCCGGGCGGCGGGAGCCGGCCAGGGGGCCCGGTCTCAGCGGCGGGCTGACGGCGGACAGTACGAGAGAGGAGGCGCCCGGCAGGCGGGAGAGGACGGGCAGGACGGCGTTGCGGGTCAGTGCGGTGCTCGTTCCGCCGCCGGTCATGAGGGCGCCGACGGCCACGGCGGTGCGGATCAACTGCCGTGCGTGGCGGTGGCGTTCGGCCTGGTAGGTGTCGAGCAGGGCCTCGCTCGCGCGGCCGGTGAGGACTCGGGCGAGCTTCCAGGCGAGGTTGTGGGCGTCGCGCATGCCCGCGCCCATCCCTTGCCCGACGAAGGGCGGGGTGAGGTGGGCGGCGTCACCGAGCAGGAAGATGCGGCTCTGGCGCCAGCGGTCGGCGACCTGGGCGCGGAAGGTGTAGGTGGCGGTACGCAGGACGTGCAGTTCGTCATCAGGGATGCCCTGCGTCCAAGGGGCGATCAGCGCGAGCAGACGCCCGCGGTCGGTGAGCTCCTCCGGCCGCTCGCCGGCGCGCAGGCGGAACTCCCAGCGGTAGCGGTCCTCGCCGACGCGCATGTAGGTGGCCGCCCTGTGCGGGTCGCAGATCTGGTGGACGCCGTCCCAGGCGGGCAGCGGCAGGCGGCAGCGGATGTCGACGACCAGCCACTGCTGAGAAGCGGCGAGGTCCTGCATCCGGGAGCCGATGGAGGCGCGGACCAGGCTGCCCGCGCCGTCGCATCCCAGCACGGCGTCGGCCAGGATCGCGCGGGAGACGCCGGTGTCCTCGTCCCGGAAGGAGACCCGCACCGGAACGCCACCGTGCGGGGGCGGGGCCACGGCGGTGACCTCGATGCCTCCGCGCAGCGTGACCAGCGGGTGCTTCCGGACGTTGTCCCGCATCAGGTGCTCGAGTTCGGGCTGGTCGAACATGTTGGCTTCGGGAAATCCGTACCGGCCGCACGGGTTGTCACGGCGGAACTCGGCCAGGACACGATGGGAGCTGTCCAGCAGCCGCATGCCGCGGGCGGGACGGGCGATCGCGCTGAACGTCTCATGGATGCCCATGGCCTGGAGGATGCGGTGCACCTCGTCGTCCAGGTGGACCGCGCGGGGCAGCGGATACGGGGCGCGGTGGCGCTCCAGGACCAGGGCGGGCACGCCGTGGCGGGCGAGGAGGGTGGCGGCGGTCAGCCCGGTGGGTCCGGCGCCGATCACCACGACGGGCACGTGCTCAGGAATGGTGGCGGTCACTTGCTCAGGGCTTTCATAAGGCCCACCAGACGGGCGCGGTCGATTTCGTTGTCCTCGCGCAGCGCGGAGATCGCCTGCAGGAGCGCCCCGGGCGACGGGGTGGTGCCGAGGAAGTCGCGAGTGGCGGGTGGTCCCCACTGGGCCAGGCCGGAGGCGGACATCGCGGCCCAGCCGGGTTCGAGTGTGTTGTCGAAGACGTCGCCGTCGGCGTAGTGCTCGAGCATGAAGCGGTCGGGGTCGCGCCAGTAGTCGAAGATCTGGCTGCCCTGGATGTGCCGGCCGATGCCCCAGGAGTGGTGGTAGCCGCGCTCGCGCAGGTAAGCGCCGCCGGCGGCCAGCGCGTCGAGGTCGGCGACCTGGTAGGCGGAGTGGACATAGCCGGTGTCGGGGCCCAGGTGCATGGCCAGGGTGTGGTGGTCGGCGGGTTCGCTGCCGCGGTCGCAGCGGATGAAGGCCATGGTGGGGCCGCGGTCGCGCTGGCCGTCCAGGTAGAGGAAGTCGCTGACGATCAGGCCGAGGTGCTGCAGGTACCAGTCCAGGGCGCGCCGGAAGACCCGGGTGGAGAGCACCACGTGGCCCAGGCGCTGTACCTGGGAGGGCTTGCGGGGCGGGCGCTGGGTGGCGTTGATGCGGGCGGCTGCGGTGGTGGTACCGGTGTTGAGGACCAGGGGCTGCTGCAGCGGTCGCGCGGGCTGCTCGGTGACGCCGTGTACGACGCGGACGGGGATGCCGGAGGGGTCGAGCAGGTCCACGGCGCGGCCGCCTCCGTACTCGGTCAGAGTGCGGACCTTGTGGCCGGTGGCGCGGGCGAGCCGGTCGAGGTCGGCGGCGTCGGCGGCGCGGAAGGCAGGGCCGATGAACCGGGAGGCGGGGCCGCGTCGGATCACCAGGCAGTGGGGGCCGGCCAGGGCGCCGCGCAGATAGAGGACGTCATCGGTACGGGCGGCGGCGGTGAACCCGAAGTCGTGGGCGAAGGCTTCCGCACGGTCCAGGTCGGGCTTGGTGAACTCCAGCCAGGCCAGGTCGACCACCTTGATGACGGGCTGGGCCGCACGGCCGGGGTGCTCACCGCGCAGGGCGCCCTGTCCGCTGTGCAGACCCTGATGGGCGTCGGCGGTGGGGACGGGGGTGGATGTCGGGTCGTTCACGGGGAATTCCTTCCTGCGGCCCGCACGACCTGTCGCGGCGGTGGTGCGGGTGCCCGGGGGCGAGGCATGGATGAGGGTCGGGCCCGGCCCGCCGACTGCGGCGGTGATCGGCGGGCCGGGTGGCACGGCAGGTGGGCGGTTCCTACCGGGCGAGGAGGGAGTCCAGTGCGGTGGTGAGTTCGGCGGCCGGGTCGGTGGCCGCGCCGTGGGCGCGCCAGCCGATGAAGCGGTCCGGGCGCACGAGGACGGCGCCTTGCGGTGTGTGGCCGCGGGCGGCGGTCCAGGTGGAGCGCGGGTCGCGGTAGTCGCCGTCGACGTGGCCGATCCGGATGGCGTCCAGCGGCAGCCCGCTCTCGGCGGCGATCTTCTCGGCGGCCTCGCACCAGGCCTGACCGTTCTCTCCGGCGATCAGCAGCAGGCGGCCGGGGCGCACCAGGTGGGCCAGGGCCGTGCGACGGCCGTCGAGGTCCTCCAGCCAGGCGTGGGGCAGCGGGTGTCCTGGGCGGGCGGCGGGCTGGTAGATGCGGACGGGGTCGGGGTTGTCGGGTGCGGGGGTGCCGTCGGGGACGACGGCTGCGGAGTCGTAGGTGTAGCCGAACTCGACGCCCAGTTCGTTGAACTCCATGGACTGGGCGGCCACGGCGGCCAGGAAGGTGCGGCGGAAGTCGACGTCGGCGGGGTCCTCGCTCCACAGGCGGCGGGCCTGCCGCCAGTTCTCCTCTTCGCCGGCTCCGGGTCCGCCGCCGAAGAGGGCGTTGATGGCGATGTGGTTCATGGCGTTCTCCAGCGAGCGCCGGACGTTGGTGGCGTCCGCCGGGCGCCGTTCGGCCTCGTAGGTGTCGAGCAGGGCGTCGCCGGCATGGCCGTTCAGGACGGCGGCGAGTTTCCAGGTGAGGTTCTGGACGTCGTGCATGGCGGAGGTCAGGCCGAGGCCGCCGGTGGGCGGGTGGCGGTGGGCGGCGTCGCCGGCGATCAGGACGCGACCGACGCGGTAGCGGTCGGCGACCACGCCTTCCAGAGTCCAGCGGGAGATCATGTGGACCGTCACATCTTCTTCGTTCAGGCCCAGTCCCGTGCGCAGGTCGGCCAGGACCGACTCGTCGTCCAGCGCGCGGCCGTCATCGGGCCCGTAGTTGAGGTGGAAGACCCACTCCTCGGACTCGGGCCCCCAGTGGTCGGGGCCCATGGGGACGAGAACACCGGGAATGCCGAGGTCGGGCAGCCACAGCCAGCGGATCAGCACCTCCGGGTCGCGCGCCCAGCGGGACAGGTCGGCGGAGATGTGGAAGGAGACCACGCGGGCGAGGTCGCGCACGCCCTCCTGCACGGTGCCCAGGGCGGGCCCGACGGTACGGCCGCCGTCGCAGCCCAGCAGGTACCGGGCCCGCACCCGGTAGGTCTCGCCACTGTCGCGGTCGGTGATGACGGCGGTGACGCCCTCGCCGTCCTGGGCGAGTCCGGTCAGCTCGTGATGGAAGCGGACCCTGCCGGGCGAGAGTTCCTCGGCGCGTGCGCGCAGGACCGGCTCCAGGCGGATCTGGGGCAGGTTGGCCTGCCGCTCGGGGCTGGCCGCGAGCCACTCCGGAGAGTTCCCGCCCGCGCCCCAGGCCTCCATCAGGGCCACCCTGCGGCCGTGGTCCTCATGGCCGCCGGCCAGACCGACGTACCAGGCGGTGTGGGACATCTGCTCGGCCGGGGTGGAGGCGGCGTAGACGGTGTCGGCGACGCCGGCGTCGCGCATGACCTCCATGGCGCGCTGGTTCAGGACATGGGCCTTGGGCAGGACGGAGGTGCTGGGCCAGGCGGTGACCAGCAGGGACTCGATGCCCATGCGGCTGAGCAGCATGGAGGCGGTGAGCCCCGCACCGCCTCCGCCGACGATGAGGACGGGAACGTCGATGTCGTTCATGGGTGCTCCATGGGATGTCACGGCTCGGTGCCATGGGGTGGGGACGGGTCAGGAGAGGCAGGGGAAGAGGGCCAGGGGCGTTTCCCCGGTCGCCGGAAACAGCGGTGTCGATTCAGAGGCGCACAGCACCTCGGCAGCCGAGGCGGTGGAGATGCGGCGGGCGCCGTACAGCCGTAGGAAGGAAGGCTGCCTGCGGCGGTGGCCCCGAGCGCGGATGCTGCGCTACGCCGGCCATGGCGTGGAGGCACAGGGCGGCAGATGCCGGCGGACGTCGATGCGGCTCGTCGTGATGCTCCTCGGGTCCCGGCGGCGGCGCTGCCGAGCGGGTCCGGCGAAGTCCGCTGCGATTCGGCAGCACCCTGAAGGGGCGCGGGGAACGGCGCGACCGGCCACGACGGCGCCGCGGGCGGCTGACGGCCCATCGCGGTACTTCCAGCGGGGCACTCAGCCGCCGGCCAGCACGACGAGATGGGCCCCGGCCAGGACACCCACGACGACGGCCGGCAGGCAGCGGGCCGCCGGGTCACCGCTGCGTAGATGGACGACGACGGCTCCGGCCATGAGCAGGATCAAGCCGACCGACGCGGCGGCACCGAGCGCGGTGATCCGCAGGCCGAGCAGCAGTCCGGCCGCTGCCGCCACCTCCAGAGCACCCAGCAGGCGGTAGTGGGTGGTGGTCATGCCGACGTGGGCCGCGGCCTGGCGCATCGCGGGGACTGCCGCGAGCTTGGCCGCTCCCAACAGGAGGAATGTCCCGGCGAGGAGGACGGCGAGGACGATGGCGGTGGTGCTCACGGGAGTTCTCTCTCAGGTGGCTTACTGGGGGCGTACTGCCAGTGCAGGACGTAACGGTCCAGGGCTGCGGTGACCCTGCGTCGTGCCGCTTCGTCGGCAAGGGCGGGCAACGTGACGTGGACACCGCCGTCGTGCGGCCGGCACAGGACGAGCTCCGGATCGCAGTCCGCGCCCTGGGCGGCCAGTTCGGCGTGGACCGCGCGACGGGTGGCGTCCAGGCGCAGGCCGAGCTTGTAGGGCTTGCCCACGGCGGTGAGCGGGATGGCGTCGATCACGAGCACCTCGCGCGGGGCGGCTGCGCGTTCGGGGACTCGTTCGGTGGCCCAGGTGAGCAGTTCGGCGGGGTCGGCCTGGGCGCCGGGGGCGAGGGTGACGTAGGCGACGGGCACTTCGCCCGCGTGGGGGTCGGGGCGGCCGACCGCCGCGGCGGCGGTGACCTCGGGGTGGGCGAGGAGGGTGTCCTCGATCGCGGCGGGGTCGATGTTGTGGCCCCCGCGGATGATCAGGTCCTTGGCGCGGCCGGCGAGATGGATGAAGCCGTCGGCGTCGATGCGGGCCAGGTCGCCCGTGTCCAGCCAGCCGCCGCGGACCTTCCCCGCGGTCTCCAGGCGCGGCCCCTGGGCGGTGTGCTCGGCAACGTACCCGGCGAAGACGACCGGGCCGCTGACGGCGAGCACCCCGGTGGTGCCGGGCGGCAGGTCGTGCCGCTCGCCGGTGTTCGGGTCGATCCGCACGGTCTTGACCTGCTGGTAGGGCAGGCGTCGGCCGACACTGCCGGGCCGGGTGTGACCGGGCAGGCCGAGGGCTGAGGCACAGGTCGCCTCGGTCAGCCCGTAGCCCTCGCACAGCGGGATGCCGGTGTGCTCCTCGAAGGACTCCCGTACGGCGGGCGGGAGGGGCGAGGCGCCGACGGCGGCGAACCGCATGCTGGAGATGTCCGCGTCGACGGGGACACTGGCGAGGACGGAGTACACGGTGGGCACGCCGGACATGGCGGCGATGCGATAGTGCTCCACCAGCTTCCAGAACACCGGGTACAGCTCGGGATCGCGGTAGCCCAGCGGCCCGGCCCACACCACTCCCCGGCCGCGCAGCAGCGGGCCGAGCAGGGTGACGATCAGGGCGTTGACGTGGAACAGCGGCAGCGCCGCGAACATCACCGAGTCCTCTTCGAGGGGGATGCTCGCGGCCACCGTCCAGGCGTCGACGACCTCGTTGGCGTGCGTGTGCGCGGCGAGCTTGGGAGTTCCGGTAGTGCCGCCGGTGTGGAAGTAGGCGGCCAGGTCGTCGGCGGCCGGGGGCTCGATGCCCACCAGCCGGTCTGCGGGATGGGAGGCGGCCAGCTCCGTGAGGTAGCCGACGCGTACGCCTTCGACGGGGTCCAGAGCGGGGGTTGGGCCCTCCGGCAGGGTCGGGGCCAGCGCCAGCAGTGCGTCCAGCCGCAAGGCCGCGGCGACCTGCCGGGCCGTGGCCCACACCTGTGCATCCAGCTGTGGACCGGCGGCGATGAGTACCCGCGCGCCGCCGCGCCGCAGCAACTGCTCGACGTGCTCGGACGCCAGGCCCGGGTTGACCGGGGCGGCGATGCCCGCGGCCTGCGCGGCCAGCAGGGCGGCGGGCAGCTCCGCGGTGTTCGGCGCGAGCAGGCCCACAGCGGCGCGGCGGGTGACGCCGAGCGCGCGCAGCAGGTTGGCGGTGCGGTGCACCTGGTCGCGCAGCTGCGCGAAGGTCACGGTGGTGGGGCTCAGGAAGCGCGCGGCGTCGGGCAGCACCGTCAGGGCCGGGCGGTCGGGCCACAGGCGGGCGGCGCGCAGCACGGTGTCGTAGGTGGTGGCGGGCAGGCCGCGCTCATGGAGCGGAACGGCCTCGATCGCGGCCAGGTCCGCGATGCTCTCGGGGGCGGGCCACAGCAGGTCGGTGGGTGTGAGTGTCACCTGTGCGCCTTTGCAGGGTGAGGGAGGGGTGGGGTCAGGTGGCCGGCCCGGTACGGGGATGCCGGGCCGGCCGGTCCCGGGCGGGGGTCCCGGGAGTCGTCAGCGGGCGCGCACCACCGTGCGCTGCTCACCGAGATCGAGTGCGCCGTCATCGGTGGCGATACGGGCCGTGACGGCGTCGCCGTCCTTGAGGTAGTCGGGGTTCGCCAGCTGGCGGGCGAAGAACTTCTGCCAGCGCTTGTGCGGGGGCAGCAGGGCGGCAAGCGTGGTCAGGAGCCTGCCGGGAGACTTCAGGGCGGTGCCGCCGGGGGTTCCGGTGAGCAGGACGTCACCGGGCTGCAGGGTCTGGAAGCGGGCCAGCAGGCTGAGGGCACGCGCGGGTCGGACGATCATGTCCGCGGTGGTGCGGTCCTGCCTCGTGGCCCCGTTGACCCTCAGCGTGAGCCGCAGGTCCGGCAGGCGGGCCAGATCGTCGGCATCGACCAGGAGCAGCCGGGGCCCGAGCGGAGTGAAGGTCGGGTACGACTTGGACTCGTAGAACTGCGTCTTCGGCAGCTGCAGGTCACGCGCGCTGACGTCGTCGGCAACCACCAGCGCGGCGACGTACTCCGCCAGGGTGGGGTCGGTGACCTCGGTGCCGACCGGCAGGTTCGCGCCCATCACCAGCCCGAGCTCCACCTCGTAGTCGAGGAAACGCACGTGCGGCGGCCGGACGATGTCCTGGTAGGGGCCGCTGACGGACCCGGAGGCCTTGCGGAAGAACGCGGGCGGGACGGTGTCCGGGTCGAACCCGGAATCCACCGCGTGGGAACGGTAGTTGACCATCTGCGCCACCACCCGGCACGGGGTGGTGACGGGCGACAGCAGCTCCGCCTCTCGAGCGGAAGGCCCGGCGTCGGGGGCAGCCGCGGCGTGGGCGGCCGCCTGCTGCACGGCGGAACGGTCGGCGAGCAGGCCGGCGGTGGTGTCCGCGTCGGTCTCGACGCGGTGCAGCCGTCCTGTGCCGCTCTCCACCCACCAGCCGTCTGCGGTGCGGACGACCTGGATACTCATCGGCTCTCCTGAGTCCTGGACAGGCGCCGACCGGGCCACTCCTGCGAGCAGCTCCAGTCAGCAGTGATGAAAGAATCAGTCCAGATGGCAGCATCGTCAACAGACATCAGTGTTGATGAAAAAATCAAAACTGATTCACCGGGTAAGGTGGAGGGATGAGTACCGACCCCCAGAGCAAGGCCGATAGCCGGACCCCCAGCCGCCC
This sequence comes from Kitasatospora sp. NPDC051914, assembly GCF_040680995.1. Classification (NCBI taxonomy): domain Bacteria; kingdom Bacillati; phylum Actinomycetota; class Actinomycetes; order Kitasatosporales; family Streptomycetaceae; genus Kitasatospora; species Kitasatospora sp. NPDC051914. The sequence goes on along the minus strand of NZ_JBFAXX010000026.1, from coordinate 36,363 downwards.
ACCCAACCGCCTGGACCGGCGCAAGGCGCTCACCCGAGCCGCGCTGATCGCCGCCGCGCAGGGGTTTCTCGCCGAGCAGGGGAGAACCGACGTGAGCATCCAAGAGATCACCGAGGCGGCGGACGTCGGCTTCGGCTCCTTCTACAACCACTTCACCAGCAAGGACGAGCTGTTCGACGCCGCCGTCGCCCTCACCCTGGAGCAACACGGCGAACTCCTGGAATCCGTGGCGGGAGACCTCAAGGACCCCGCGGAGATCTTCGCCGCCAGCGTCCGCCTGACCGGTCGGCTGCAGCGCACCCATCCGCAGATCGCCAGGATTCTCGTCCGTACGGGCATGCCCTATCTCACCTCGGACAGAGGCTTGGCACCTCGGGCGATGCGGGATCTACGGGCCGCCGCCGACGACGGACGGCTGGACATCGACGACCCGCGCACTTCTGTGGCCATGGTCGGCGGCGCCCTGCTCGGAGTGCTCCACCTGCTGGAGACCCGCCCGGACCTCGATGCCGAGCATGTTTCCGACCAGCTGGCCTTCCGCCTGCTGCGCATGTTCGGCATGACGCGCGCCGAAGCACGGGCTATCGCCACCCGGCCCCTGCCGCCGCTGCCCCGGACCTGACATGGGCGGGAGGCGGCAATGGAGAGGGTCGGGTCGACGCAGCCCAGGACAGACGGACGAGCAACTGTCAGCAGGCACGACCCGCACCGGCACAAGAGCCTCGGAACGGCTCGTCCCACCCTGGGTCCGCACGCGTTGACCATGAGCCATGGAAGCGGTCTCGGCTATCAGGCGTCCCGCTACCTGGGCTCATGCCGATCGCGGTTCGAGCTCAACATGCTGAACCTGACAGGGAAGCGGATGGCGTGCCGGGCCCGGCAGGTCTCCGGCATCGACGGGGCGCAGACCCGCTCGGTGCCGTAGCGGGCCATGATCCGCCGGTACACCTCCGGGCGGCGGGCGGACTCCACGTCGATGTCGATGTCCGGCAGGCTCCTGCGCCCCAGGTTGAGGAACCGTTCCATGATCAGACCGTGGTCGAGCGGGTTCGCGAAGCCGATCCCAGCAGGTGCACCACCAGGGAGCCCGCGCCCGAGCCACGGGCCTGAACGCGGATGCCCATCTCCTTCACGTCGTCGACGACCTGTGCCCGGCCGCACAAGTGACCTCCTCCGCCGGGCGGCCATCTCGCGGTGGTCCTTCAGGGTGCGCTCGCCGTTGCACGTTCGGCCCGGCCGGATCGGCATCAGCAGCCGCGCCGCGTCCAGCACGTCCGCGACCTTCGCCTGCGCCGGGTCTAGGAAGCGGACGGCGTTGGTGAGCACGGCGAGCAGGTCGAGGCCCGCGGCGAGACCGACGGTACGGGCCGCAAGCCGCAGCGAGCCGGGTCCGGTGCCGGTGCGCCGGTGGTGGACGGCTTCCAGGTGCAGGTGCGGTCCGAAGACCTCGCGCCAAGGGGGCGAGGAGTTCGGTGGCGGTGTCGGGTCGGCCGGCGGCGAGCGCTCGCACCGGTTGGGAGGCGGGGCCGAGCAGCACGGTCAGGCCCTCGGCGTGGGACTGGATCGCTGCTCAGGGGACGATCGGCTGGCCGCTGCCGCGTTCAGCGCGGGCGGCCCAGCCGCAGTGATCAGCGCACACAGGTTCGCCCAGCCGGCCCTGTCCCGGGCCGGCAGGGTGATGCGCGGGGCGGACTCGTCGACGAACGCGCCGCCGCGGGCCGGGGTCCGCGGCCGCAACTCCCCCACCGCGGCGCTGCCGGCCGGGCGGTTGCCCGACCGAACGGTGCCGTGCCAACGTCGAGGAGCGGGACGGCGAGGTCGGCGCCGAAGACCGGCCGAATGAGGAATCCGGCCAGGCGCGCGGCAACCGGTCCGGAATGATGTTCGTTCCGCTCCCGATCGGTGAGCCCGATGCGGTCCGCCGACTGCGGCCGATAGCCGCCGCGAGCGCCCGACAGAAGCACTACGTCGTCGGCCCGGCCGAAGGAATCCTCGGCCGCAACCGCGTCGTCCAGCGGGCCGTGATGCGCGGCCTCGGCCATCAGCGCTGGGCGAACCCCTATGTCGGGAACATCTTCGGCCCCCCGATCCCGCTCCACCTCGCCGGGGCGCGGGTCACCGAGCTCTTCCCGGTGGTGCCGATCACCGGGAACTTCACCCTCGCGATCGCCGCGCTCTCCTACGCCGAGCAGTTCAACATCGGCGTTGTCGTCGACGCGCACGCCTGCCCCGACATCGAGGTCCTCGCCGACGGCGTACGGAACCACCTGCAGGCGTTCGGGCCCTCCGGGCCACAGGCCGAAGCGGGGTGACGGCCAGAGGCAAACCGTGCTGCCCGGGTGATCGAGTCACCGTTCCGAGAACGCATCCGACCGAGCAGCCCGGGCACGCTGTTCGGCCGCCGCCCTGATCGCTCGGAGCGTCCCGCGCAGAACGACGCCAACGCCTGCGGAGACGAGCGTCCAGTAGCGGTCGAAGCGGGCGGTGGATTCCGGATCGGTACAGACGGTACGCGCCTCGTAGGTGAGCAGGGACCGCCGGGTGCCGTACGGATGGACCACGAAGGCGGCCGCCATCTTCGCCCAGCCGGCCTCGTCGAACGACGCGAACTCCTCGGCTTCGACCCGCCGCCACTCGATCGAGGCCTGCCACGGCTTCCCGACCGCCCCGAAGACGAGCTCACGCCCCGGGCTCTCGCCGAGCGCCACCCAGGGCTGGTCCTCCCACGCGTCCCCGGCACCGTCGAACAGGTCGGCCACGCGCATCGACGGCGGGGTCGGGACGGGCCGGCCGCGCAGTCGGTCCGGCAGCCCTCGCGCCCACATGGCCGCGTTGAGGAGCGGGGAGTCGAGGGTGAGCAGGTCCAGCCCGCGCGCCGCCTCGTAGGCCACGGGAGGTGCCGCGGCGAGCGCCACGTATTCGAGCCGGGAGAATCCGAACTCGGGCAGCGCACCGTCCAGCAGCAGCGGGCCGCCGACGGGATCGAAGGTGGAGTCGGCGCTCATCACGGCCTCCCCGGATGCCCGGTCACGGCCCGCCGGAGCCGCGCGCGCAGGTTGTGGAACTGGCGGGTCTGCATGACGAAGTGGGCGGGTTCCCAGAACAGCAGGTCGATCGGCCTGGTGAGCACGCGCGGGCAGCTGCGGCCGTGCGTGCGGACGACCAGGCGGGTGTTCGGACCGGCCGGTTCGAGGTGGAAGCCCCACACCGAGCTGACGAACGCCCCCGGCGCGCGCCCCTCGGTCGGGTCGAACGGGCGCCCCGACGGCACACTCGTATCGTCCCGCAGCACCAGGGTCCGTTCCGGCACGAGTACCGCGACGGTGAACCAGGCGCGACCACTGGGCACCGATGCAATCCGTTGCCCCACTGCCGGGTTCTGCCACTCGGGGACGATGCTCTCCGCGCTCGGCCGTCCGCCGTTGTCCAGCCGGTCCCAGCTGTACCAGCCGCCTCGGTCGCAGCCCATCTGCACCAGCCACGGCCACACCTTCGAAGGCGGCGCCGGCAGGGTCGTGGCCATCGTCGAGCCGCTGTCAGCACCGGGAATGAGCTCATCCCCGGGATAGGACCGCGCCGCCTCCTCGCTCGTCGCGCCCCAGGTCAGCATCCTCGGCCGCAGGAACAGACCGTGCAGCACCAAGGCCACCGCGGCGGAAGCGACGGCGGCTGGCACGACCGCGGCTCGGTGTTCGCGCACACTTCGACAGTTACTCAACCGACTCGGTGACGCCATCGGACTGCTGCGCCGCAGAGGAGTGACTTCGAGGGCAAGCATCACCACTGCGCCGCAGCCACCGTGAAGATTCAACTGACCGGCAGCCTCGCACCGGCGGCAAGCATCGCGACCAGGCGCCACCCACCTCGAACAGGCCGAACGACTCGGTCAGCCTCCGCTCCGAGGCGAACGTTCGGGAGGCCTGCCGGCTCCTCCTTCCAGCGTCGCCTTGATCGTGGCGATGTCGCGTTCGAGTTCTGGACGCATGCGGCGGCGTAGAAGGGGCGTCGCGAGCGCGAGCGGCCCGCGGAGCTCGATCTCCATCCTGAGAACGAGGTGGGCACCGGCAGGACCCACCAGGAGCTGTCCGGACGATCATGTAACCGTCGTTTGATTTGCTCGTTCTTCCCGGTCGATGGCGACCACCGCAGCGACTCCGCGGACTCCCGCTACCACAGCAACAACCCCACCGGCGGCGCCGTCCCCGTCGGCGACGTGGTCGGCCCGGTCCGGGCCGCGGTCTGGCCGCTGTTCTGAGCCCTCGGCCGGCGTCAGGCCGGGGGGACCAGGCGGTTCTCGTGGGCGAAGACCACGGCCTGGATCCGGTCGCGGAGTTCCAGCTTGAGCAGGATCCGCCCCAGGTGGGACTTCACGGTCGCCTCCGCGAGGTACAGGGCGGCCGCGATCTCGGCGTTGGACAGGCCGCGACCGACCTCGACGAGCACCTCGCGCTCCCGGGCGCTGAGCCGGTCCAGCCGCTCGTCGCGGACGGCGGTGCCCCCGTCGGCCAGGTGCGGACGGAAGTCCTCCAGCAGGCGCCGGGTGATCCGCGGGGAGAGCACCGCGTCGCCCGCCGCGACGTTGCGGATCGCGGTGAGCAGCTCCTCGGGCCGGGTGTTCTTCAGCAGGAAGCCCGAGGCCCCGGCGCCGAGCGCGGCGAAGGCGTACGCGTCCAGGTCGAAGGTGGTCAGGATCAGCACCCTGCTCCCCGGGGAGACCTCGACGACCTGCCGGGTTGCCTCGATCCCGTCCGTCCCGGGCATCCGGACGTCCATCAGGACGACGTCGGGCCGCAGTTCCCGGGCGAGGCGGACGGCCTGGGCGCCGTCCGCGGCCTCGCCGACCGGCGCCATGTCGGGCTGGGCCTCCAGGACCGTGCCGAAGGCCATCCGGAGCAGCGCCTCGTCGTCGGCGATCACGATGCGGATCGTCATGCGGCGCCCGTCCCGCCGCTGTTGAGCAGGAGCCGGGTCCGCACTCCCCAGCCGCCGCCCGGAAGCGGTCCGGCCCGCAGCGTCCCCCCGTAGGCGGCCGCGCGCTCGCGCATGCCGGGAATACCGTGGCCGGGAGGCGCGGCGGCGGGAAGCGCCGGCTGGGGGCCGCTGTCGGTGACCTCCACGCCGACGCTCCCGGCCGAGCACTCGACCAGGACCGTCGCGCGGGTGCCGGCGGGGGTGTGCTTGAGGGTGTTGGTCAACGCTTCCTGCACCAGGCGGTAGACGGTGAGTTGCGTGGTGGCCGGCAGGTGGGCGTGGCCGCCGCGGACCTCCAGGCCGGTCGGCAGCCCGGCGGCGGTCATCTGGTCGGCGAGGGCCTCCAGCTGGGCGATGCCGGGCAGCGGGTGGCGCTCGGCGTCCGGCTCGTCGGCCCGCAGGACGCCCAGCGAGCGCCGCATGTCGGCGAGGGCCTGTCGGCCCGTCTCGGAGATCTGCAGCATCGCGGCGGTGGCCCGGTCCGGGGACCTGTGCTGCGCGTAGACGGCGGCATCGGTGAGCGCGACCATGACGGACAGGTTGTGGGTGACGATGTCGTGCATCTCGCGGGTGATCCGGGCACGCTCCTCGGCGACGGCCAGCCGAGCCTGCTGCTCCTGGTGCAGCGCCAGCCGTTCGGCCCGCTCCTGCACGGCGGCGAGGTAGGCCCGGCCGGTCCGCACGTTCACCCCGAGGACGGCGGCGGCGACCACCGTCGCGGAGAGCGCGACGAACGGGGTCAAAAACGCGCCGTCCGGTGCCCAGCGCAGGCAGGCCAGCACGGCCCCGCCCTCCACGACGGCGGCGGCGAGCAGCGTGCCGCGCCGACCCGTGTGCGCGGCCGCCGTGTACAGGGCCACCAGCAGGGCGATGTCCGCGGGCAGTTGGACGTCCGCCAGCCACTGGACGAAGGCCGCGGCCACCACGGTGGTGAACACCGCGAGCGGGGCCCGGCGCCGCCACAGCAGGGGCAGCGCCAGTGCGGCGGTGAGCGCCGCTGCCACCGGCAGCTCCCGGGCCGGGTACGTGGTCACGACGTTGAGCAGGAGCAGCGCCGGCAGCACCGAGTCCCACACCAGGGGCGGTACCCGGTCCCGGTGGCGCACCGTCACACCTCTTCGTCGATCGGCCGTCGTGGCGGCCGGCCGGGGCCGCCACCGCGTACAGCCGCAGCCTAGGCCGCGGGCCCGCGCCGCACATGAGCCCGGCGTCGGAGCGCAATGTGCCGGGGTACGACCGCAGGAGGAGACCCGCCACCTCCCGCGGTCGCAGGCCGGCCGCTGGTCCGGGGTGCCCGGTTGCCACTCCGGTCGCACCGCGGCCCGCCCCGGTTGCCACCCCGGTCGCAGTCGGCGGCGACCCGGGGCCGATGCGGCGGCGCGGACCCGGCGCCGAGCATGGCCGGGTGACCGAAACCATCCCGGGGCTGTTCCTCCCCCTTCCGGAAGTCCTCGTCCTGCTGGGCGCCGTCGCGCTGCTGATGGCGCGCTGGCTCCCCCCGGCCGCCCGCCGGCCCGTCACCGTCGCGGCCGGGGCGGTCCTCGTACCGTCGGCGATCGTGCTGGGCATCGTGGGGATCCGCTGGCAGATGCTGCCGGTCCTGGCCGGCGCCGCCGTCGCCTCGGCGTTCGCCCTCCCGCCCCTGCTGCGGCGCCGTGCCGGCCGACCGGCGCGGCGGGCCCGCTGGTGGCTGGCCCTGCCGGGATCGCTGGCCTGCGCCGGCCTGATCGCCACCGGCCCGGTGGCCGCCTGGGCCTTCCCCGTGCCCGTCTTCCCCGAGCCGACGGGCGACTTCGCGGTCGGCACCCGGGTGGTGCAGTGGACCGACCCGCTCCGCCCCGAGAGCTTCACCGCCGATCCGGACGACCGGCGCACGGTCGTGGTCCAGCTCTGGTACCCGGCGCAGAAGAGCCCTGCGGGCGTCCCTCGGGCCCAGTACCTGGGACGCACGGAGGACGAGGCGCGGACCGTCTCCGAGGCCCTCGCCGGCGGGGTCGGCCTGCCCGGCTTCCTGGTCGACGGCGTCCCGCGGGCCCGCAGCCGCGCGGTCGTCGACGCCCCGGTGGCCGGCGGGAAAGAACGGTTCCCGGTGGTCCTCTTCTCCCCGGGGTCGGGCGGGGTACGGTCCCAGAACACCGCCTGGGCGGAGGAGCTGGCCAGCCACGGCTACCTGGTCGCCGCCCTCGACCACCCGTACGACTCCGCCGTCGTCGTCCTCGCCGACGGCCGCACGATCCGCGCCACCACCGCCTCCTCCGGGGACCGCGACAGGGACGAGGAGCTGGCCGCCGGCTGGACCGCCGTCCGGGCCGCCGACCTCGGCTTCGTCCTCACCCAGCTGGAGCGCCTGGACCGCGGTGAGACCGCCGACCCGCTGACCGGACGCTTGGACACCGGCCGCGCCGCGGTGGCCGGTCACTCCCTGGGCGGAGCCGCCGCCCTGCAGGCGGCCCGGCAGGACCGCCGGTTCGACGCCGTCGTCGACCTGGACGGCTACCCCCACGGCCCCACCACGCCCGCCCTCGAGCAGCCGGCGCTCGCGCTCACCCAGGAGATCACCGCCGGCACCGACCCGCGCTATCTGCCCCGGCTCACCGAGGCCCTCGAGCACAGCACCGCGACGAGCTACCGGCTCACCGTCCCCGGCGCCGGGCACCTCACCTTCATGGACGGCCCGCTCTACCTGCCGCCGGTGCCCTCGATCGTCGGCACCCTGGGCCGCACCGAGAGCCCGCGCGTCGTCGCCGCGGCCACCCTCGCCTTCCTGGACGCCACCCTGCGAGGCCGCCCCGGCGACCCGGCCGACACCCTCCGGGCCTACGGCACGGTCTCCCGCGCTACGCCGTGATGCTCCGCCAGCTGCCGCTGTAACGTCCTGCAGCCGGACCCTCCGCGCGCACCGGGGTTGGGTGTTCGAAACCGGAAGCAAAAAAGGGCGGCGCCCGGTCGATGACCGGGCGCCGCCCCTTTGGGAGGTTCGTCGCAATCGCCGGCAGCGGCCGACCGTGGCGGCGTGCCCGCTCGACCAGCTGCACCCTGACCTCGGCCTCGACGTTCGTGGAGTCGAGGTAGAGAGTGCGGCGGCGGCTCAGTCGCGCCTCGATCAGCAGGTTCTGCAGCTGGACGGCCTCGGCAGTGGCGCTCTGGTCGCCGGCGTCGCCGCCGGTCACCAGGGCTCGTCCAGGGAGACGATCTCGCGCGAGGGCACGCCGTTCGTGAACGTGGTCTTGCCGCTTCCGGCCGGACCGATCAGAACCGTGAGGGTGCGAAGGCCTGTGCGAGACCGCGTACGCGGCAAGTCCGGGCGCACCTTGGCTGGCCCTGACAAGCCGGAGCCCTGTCCACAGGATGACGCCGCACCGGCAGCCGACGGCCACCGAGGCGTCCCGCGCGTGCTCGGCCTGGCGCCGCTCGCCGCGGATGAGCGGGGATCAGGTGCGCCCCGCAAGTACCCGTTCCTCGGCGTCGGCCAGCCAGAAGTAGACCGGCGGCAGGGCGAGTTCGATCACCGTCAGGGCCACCTGGAACCAGTGCGGCCAGCCATGCCGGGCGAGCGACAGCAGCCGGCCCGCCCCGCCCAGCAGGAGCACCCCGGCCAGCCAGCGCACGGCCGTCGCCGGGATCGGCCGTTGCCGGGCGACCCACAGCCAGGCCAGTCCGTACCCGGCGAAGATCGCACCGAAGAAGCGCCCCAGGCTGTCGATCGTCGTCCCGGCGGCGCCCGCCCCGGGGATGGAGGCGTTGCCGAGCAGCACGTGTCCGAGCCCGATCGCCACGCACGAGATCCCCATCATCAGCACGAGCACCCTCAGCGTCCTGGCCATGGCCCCTCCCGAGTCCCGCCCCCAGTTAGTTGACACGCGTCTACTAGAGTAGGGCGCGCTGGTAGACGCGTGTCAAGTAACCTTCACCCGTGCCTCCCCGCCAACGGCTCAGCCCCGCCGACCGCCGCGCCCAGCTGCTCACCGTCGCCGCGCAGCTCTTCGCCGCCCACCCGTACGACGAGGTGCAGATGGAGGAGGTCGCCGAGCGGGCCGGCGTCTCCCGCGCGCTGCTCTACCGTCACTTCGCCGGCAAGCACGACCTCTTCGCGGCGGTCTACCAGCAGGCGGCCGACCAGCTGCTCGCCGAGACCCGGTTCGATCCCGCGGACACCCTCGTCGAGCAGCTCGGCCAAGGCCTGGATACCCACCTGGACTACTTCGTCGCGAACCGCAACGCCGTGCTCGCCGCCAACCGGGTGCTGGCCGGCGACCCGGTGATCCAGACGATCATGACCAACGAGCTCGACGCCCTCCGCGCCCGGCTGCTGGGCGTGCTCCCCCTCGCCGACGACAGCGCCCGCGAGGCGGTCTCCGGCGTCCTGAAGAGCTGGCTGGTCTTCGTCCAGGTGCTGTGCGTGGACTGGCTCACGCAGCAGACCTGCAGCCGGGCCGAGCTGCGCGACGTGTGCATCGGCGCCGTGCTGGGCGCCGTCCGTCCACTGCTCGCCACCGACCCCGCACCCGACTGGCCGCGCTAGCGCCCGGGCACCCGGGGCCGGCCCGAAATCAGCAACTTCGAATAGCCCGGCATACCAGCAGGGGCGATCGGCGCGCGGGCAGCGATCATCGCGGTCGTCGGAGGTCATGGTGCCGCGCCAGTCGGCCATGCCGAGGGCTCCTTCCGGATCGGGGTTCGGGTGGTCAGGCGGCGGAGAGGCGAGGTAGCCGGGGTTGAAGGCGATGGCGTCGGCGTCCTCGAGGGCGCCGGTGGTGTGGCAGGGAATGCGTCGGTGGCGTGGGCGTCGTCGCCGTGTCCGGCCTCCAGCAGCAGCTCGCAGCCCTCGGGGGTGGTGGCGAGGAGGATGCCGGCCAGGACCGGCACCGGCGGCCGGGCGGGCAGGGCGCGGGCGACGTAGGCGACGGTCTCGGCGAGCGGTGCGGCGTGCAGGCGGAGCTTCACGGTGTCCTCCAGGAACAACGGGGTCAGGAAGCGGTGGTGAGGGCGGTGAGCTGGGCACGCTCGGCGTCGGACAGCTCGGAGCACGGCACGCAGGAGCCGAGGGTCTTGAGAGGGAGGCAGTGGTCGTAGCGGTTACGGCACACCGGGCAGGTCTGGCGGGCGGCCATCGCCCGGTCGAGAGCGGCCTCGCGGGCAGGCGTCATCGGCCGGATCGGCAGTGCCCGGTCGAGCCGGTAGAGGTAGGCGATCCGTCGGCCGCGGCGGCACACCACCTGCGCAGCCGGTTCCTGGCCGCCGGGGCGCAGGCCGGCTTCGCGGAGCTGGCGGCGGGTGCGCAGGCCGGGGTCGGGGGACCAGCGCCAGGGCCAGGTCGGCAGGCCGCCGTGGTGCTCGCCGGTGGGGTCCAGGTCGGGTGCGCGCACGGGGCGGGGTCTCCTGTCTGTGTCGGATGGTCGGGTAGGCCGGTCGGCTACCGGCCGTCGGTCGGCGCCGTCGCCGGGGTGGTGCCGGGCAGCGGGACCTGCCCGGGACCTGGCACGATCGGCGCCGGGCCGGGCGCACCGGCGCGGGCGGTGTGGTGGTCGTGGTCGGCGGCGTCGCACACCAGCTGGCCGCCGCTCGTCGTCGTCCAGTCGTTGCCGACGGCCTGCTCGACCGCCTCACGGGTCGTGGCGAAATAGCCGAACTCCTCGTCGAACGGCGCCGCGCACACCGAGCAGTGGGCGGACCAGAGCAGCACCGCCCTCAGGACGGCGAACGCTCAAACCGACGAGCAGGAGCCTCCGACTGATAGCTCTGCACCGGCGATTGCTTCGCCCGGAGGCCGAGGGTGGCAGGATCCGATCATGACCCTCACCGCGCGACAGCTCGCCCTGGCCATGTTGGACCGTCAGCTCCTGCTCGAACGCCGGCGTCTCGACGTGGCGGAGGCGGTCCGCCGGGTCTGCGCCCTGCAGGCGCAGGCACCGGCGTCGCCGTACCTGGCGCTGTGGAACCGTGTGCAGGACTTCGCGCCCGAGGATCTCGACGAGGCGTTCGCGCACGGCCGGATCGTGAAGTCGACGCTCATGCGGCTCACCCTGCACGTCGTCCATGCCGAGGACTACGAGCCCTACCACGCCGCCATGCTGAGCACCCTGCGGGCGTCACGGCTGTACGACCGCCGTTTCACCGCAACAGGGCTGACCCCCGCCGACGCCGATGCGCTGCTCCCGGAGCTCGCCGGGTTCCTGCAGCAGCCACGCACGGGCGTCCAGGTGGAGGAGGAGGTCACGGGCAGGCACGGTGAGCACGCGCACCGCGTGTGGTGGGCGCTGCGCACGTTCGCACCGGTGCACCATGCACCGACCGGCGCCCCGTGGTCGTTCACGCAGCCGAACACCTACCGCGCCTCCCCGGCGGCCGCTGTGGTCACACCGCAGGAAGCCGACGCCGGGGTCCGGCACCTGCTGCTCTCCTACCTACGTGCGTTCGGGCCTGCGTCGGCCCAGGACTTCGCCCGGTTCACCCTGCTGACGCGCACCCCGATAGCCGATGCCCTGCAGGAGCTCGGCGACCAGGTGGTACGGGTGCCGGGCCCCGGACGCGCCGCCCTGTTCGACCTGGCCGACGCCACCGTGCCCGACGATGACACCCCGGCGCCGCCGAGGTTGCTGCCGATGTGGGACAGCACGTTGCTGGCCCACGCCGTCCCCGGGCGGGTCATGCCTCCGGAGTACCGGCCCCTGGTCGTCCGGCGCAACGGCGACGTGCTGCCCTGTCTGCTCGCCGACGGGCAGGTCGTCGGGGTATGGCGCGCAGTCGACGGCGGACTGGAACTGACCGCCTTCCGCAGGCTCGGCAAGGTTGCCTGGCAAGGTCTCACCGAGGAGGCGGAAAAGCTGTCAGTGCTGCTCGCCGACCGCGATCCAGTCGTCTACCGGCGCTACGGACACTGGTGGGACAAGGGGTTTCCCGGCGTCGAGAAGACACTCGTCAAGGGCTGACCGAGTCGGCGAGCCGTTGACGTCGGACTTCTCGTGACGGCCTCGCACACCGGGCCGTGGTGTTCGGCGCCGAGGCAGCGGCGCAGCGGGGCGAGGGCCTTGTAGGCGTGGTGGTCGGCGAGGACAGCGGCGAGGGCGCCGGCCGCGAGGGCGAGGGTGATGCGGATCTCGGCCGGACGGTCGGTCCCAGCCCCGGACGCAGCTGCGCCCACCCGGCCCGGCGTCCGGCGGGTGGGTGGGCGGCCGGGATCGAGGCCGGACGGCCGGTCAGCCGTTGTGGTTGCTGATGGAGCCGCGCCACCCGGCGGACTGCCGCCCGATGTTGGTCTGGTGGGTGCGGTGGACCAGGGCCGGGACGGTGCCGGTCGCGGTGGCGCCGTCGCCGCTGGCGGTCGCGCCCGCCCCGGCCCCGGCCGGGCCGGGCCGGGCCGGGCCGGTGACCGTACGGAGCTTGCCGAGCAGGACGGCCAGGCCGAGGACGACGGCACCGACGAGGAGTGCGGCGTACTGAAGGAGCTCGCCGAACTGGCCTGCGTGCGGGGCTGCGGCGGCGACCGCTGCGCCGACCATCCACACCGCGCCACCGGCGGCGAGCGCCACGACGGAGCCGTAGAGGATGCAGTGGCGGACCGCGAGCGGAAGAGCCGGATCGGCCAATGGCTGCGCGGCCGGGACGGCCGGCGCGGCGGGTGCGGGCTGCGGCTGCGCCGCGGCGGCGGCGAGCGGGTTGTGGACGGGGACGGCGGCGATCTGGCCGTCGATGATGGCCGGCACGAACGCCTCGTCCGAGGCGTCGGGGCGCAGCGCGACGGCGAGGATCTGGCCGTCGCGGATGACGGGGCTGTAGCCGGTGGCCAGGAGACTGATCTGCGGCTCGGCCGGGGCCGGGGAGGCGGTGCGCGGCGTGTTCTGGGTGCTGCTCACGGCAGCCTCCTTCGGGTTCACAGCGCGGACAAGGGAGGGGTTTGGCGGAGGTGCCGGGCGCCTTCTGGGGCCGCCGGGCCCACCCGGTGGCGGGGCGGGTCCGGCGGCCCCCGGAGAGGCCGGGAGCAAGGCTTGTGAGGTGGCGTCAGTCGTCGGTGCGGGGGTGGCGGTCGCAGATGGTGACCTGTCCGGCGGGCCCAGGTGGTGAGGGTCATGTCGGAGACTGCGATGATGGTCTGGACGGCGGCGGTCCGACCGGTGGCGGCCAGGCGGATCAAGAGGTCTGCCGTCTCGGGGCTCCGCAGGACGGGCTCGGCGCCGTCGATGACGATGGTGATGCGCGGCTCGGCTGCGGTGGGCTCGTGGTCGCGGCCGTCCGCGGTGGCGTGCGCCACTTCCAGCAGTGGAAGTGCACCGTCACCAGCCAGCGGACCTGCCCGAACGAGAAGAACGTCTACTGCGGCGGATGAGCGCTGCCGCGCTCAATCGCGCGGATCATGCGGACGGGGGTGCCGGATAGTTCATGGACCTGGTTGTGCGTCAGCTTCCGTTCAAAGCAGGCAGTTTCGACCGAAGGCCGAGGGTCGAGGCGGTGTGCCCGGGCAAATTGGCGCGGTACTCGCGCTGTCACATCCGGTGCGCGAATCGCCCGGCCGAGCGCGTAGGTAGGTGATTCGTCAGTTGGCCGCAGTGATTTGGCCGACCAGATCCTCGAGGGAAGTGGCTCGGTAGTCCGCGGCAGCCGCCTCCGGGCTGCCGCCCGTGAGGTGGCCGATCGGGCCGCGGCAAAGGTGCGCCGTCCGCAGGCCGGCCGCGGCCGCGGGTACAACGTCGTTCGCCGGATGGTCGCCGACGTAGAGGATCTGGTGCGGCTCGCCCGGTGCCCACTCGGCGATCCGGGCAAAGAAGGCGGGGTTCGGCTTGGCTGCGCCCCATTCGGCCGAGGTGGCGATGCCGTCCACGGGAAGGTTCAGTGCGCGCAGACACTCGCCGGCCCGCAGATTCTGATTGCCGGCGACACCCACCCACAGGCCCTGATCGCGCAGCCGCTGAAAGGCGGGGCGGACGTCGGGGTACAGGTCGGTCTCATCGAGATACTCGTCGGCACCGGCCGCTCGCCGGGCACGCCATTCCGCGCCGATGTCACAGCCGGGCTTGAGGATCCTGATCGCGTCAGCATTGTCACGGCCCTCGGCGACAACCGCGCCGACCAGAGCGGACATGGTGTGCGCGGGTACGCCGAGCCACCGGGCCCAGTCAGACCAGTACCGGGTGTCGCTGGTGAGGGTCTCGCCGATGTCGCACACCACCGCCTTGATCATGCAGGCAGCGTAGCCAGGCGTCGCGCCGACGACCAGCCCCTGCCTGAAGCCCTGTCCCGCTCCGAGCAGCCGATCGAGCGTCACTATCCGTTGCCGGGCCGGTCACACCGGCATCGCGGCACGGCCGGTGCGTGCGACGTCACCGGACCACAGGGTCCCGCCCTGATGGTCACTGATCGGGGTCGTCTTGATGGTGTTCTGCTTGCGTGCCGGATGAAGGTCCGTCTGCCAGGGCGGCCCGCCTTCGAACGGCGGACTTGGTCTCCATGCCGTCGATGCACAGGATCACGCCCTCCGCGTCGGCATAGGCGAACACGTCCGCCAGCGTGCGCCGCCGGATGCCGCGCGGTTCGGAACGGCGAACCCGCGCGGCCGGCAGCGGCCGGGTCCCGCTGATCGCCTGGCCGGTGGTGGAGGTGCCCACCTCACGCCCAGTGCCGCATGTGTCAGCCCGGTCCACAGATGGACCAATGTCACCAGCACCCGGTCGATGAAGGCCAGTTCGCACTTCGGGCCGGTTCCAGTCCCGCGTTCCCCGCTGCCGCTACGCCGCTCGTGGCGTCCGGATTCGCAGCGTGCTTCTCAGTGTGGCGCGAGCTCTTCGACCAAATCGCCGAGATGTTGGCGCGATATGCCGCAGAAGGAGGATGAGCCATGGCCGCGCGGGCCTGCTTGATGTTCACACCGCAAGGACCCGTGCGGCCGTCGACACGTCACGCCCCGCTTCGAAGTGAGGTCAGACCCGGTCGAGGGGCTGATGCGGATCGTCCGGGAGCTCCACCGTGATCGTGTCGCCGGGACGTACCACGCCGCCCACCTGGACGACGCTCATGATGCCGGCCTTGCGCACGATGTTCCCGGCCTCGTCACGGCCGACGACCTTCTTCAGCAGTCCGTCCTGGAAGTTGTCGATCTGCAGGCAGGGGTTGCGCAGGCCGGTGACCTCCACGATCGCCTCGTCGCCGATGCGCAGCAGTGTCCCGACGGGCAGGCCGAGCAGGTCGATGCCGCTGGTGGTGATGTTTTCGCCGAGCTCGCCGGGCGCTACGTTGAATCCCTCTTCGCCGACTTCGGTGAAGAGCTCCTCGTGGATGAGATGGACCTGGCGTAGGTTCGGCTGGGTGGGATCCTGCGCGACACGCGAGCGGTGCTTGACCGTGACGCCGGCGTGCACGTCTCCCTCCACCCCGAGCCCGGCGAGCAACATGATGCTGGCCCGGTTGGGCTTGGTGAACGAGTACTCGCCGTTGCTGCTGACTGCCGTTACCGTCCCGCTCATCCCGCGGCCCCCTGGTTGGTAGCGATGATTGCCACGAGCCTAGCCCGCGGCCCTCAGCGCACGGCACCTGCGATCAATGCGGGGCAGGCCGGTTGCGGTCAAACGCTCGGACTACTTCGGGGGTTGACCCCCAGAGCAGGATTTGCGGCGAGACCGGTCCGGGTGTCTTGGTTGCAGTGCGGGGCTGCTGCCGGGGTGGGGCCGCCGTGCCGCGCCGCCGCTACTGCTGTCGGCCCGGTCGCTGATCGCCCACGACGGGGTGTCGTTGACGGTAGCCAACAGTCCGTGGCGGGCCCCGGGTTCAACCTGGTACGACTTCTGCCGTCCACCTACCGGTTCCGGTGGGCGTGGATGCAGAGCGGTCGTTCGCACCGTGGCTACTGCCGCTCCCACTGCTCCTTGGTGATCTCGTACCGTACGCCTCCGTGCTCGGCGCCCTCGATCATCTCCATGTCGGAGGGGGTGGGGATGGTGTCCGCGAGCGCCATCTCGAGCTTCTCCATGATGTTGCGCGAACCGTGGTTCACGGACATCGTCTCGGCCCAGACCATGCGCACACCGAGCTCCGTGAACGCCTTGCCCAGCAAGGCCCGCGAGCCCTCGGTGGCATAGCCCTTGCCCCAAGCCGCCTGCCGCAGCCGGTAGCCGAGTTCGACTTCGTCCAGCGGGCCCTGCGGCTCGGGACGCAGGATGAACCAGCCGATGAACGCGCCGCCGTCCTTCTCGTGCGCGGCGAACAGTCCGAGGTCTCCGCCCCACCTCTCGTAGCCGGCGAGGATGTTCGGCAGGTAGCGCTCGCGGACGAGCTCCGGCGCGGTCGGACTGCCACCGGTCAGGTAACGCATCACCGCCGGGTCGCTGTCCAGCTCGATCAGCAGGTCCGCGTCATCGGCAGTGAAACGGCGCAGGGTCAGACGCTCGGTCTCCAGGTAGGTGTCCACGAGTCGATCATGCCTGAAGCAAGTCGGACAACCCAACGGTTTCCTCGGCAACTCGGGGCGTTGCCATGACGTCGCAGGATCCGGAGGCGCTCGCCCGCTACCGGGAGCTGCAGGCCGAGCTGTGAATCGTGTGTTCGGGGGGAGGAGGTTCCGGCACCGTCCATGGGGGGTGGGGCCGGGTGGCGGGTGTGATGCGCCCGCCGCCCGGCTCGCGTGTGGTCAGCCCACGGTGGCGCTGTGCCTGATGTCCGGGACCTGGGGCAGCCAGGCAACCGCGTCCTGGCGGAAGGACTGGTTGACGGGAACGAGGTCTTCCGCCTGGTCCAGGGCGCTGAGGTTGACGGCGATGGAGTCGCCGCCGTAGTCCAGGGCGCACACCTGGCTGCCGCACTCAGGACAGCGCCCGCGCTTGGTCTCGCCCGGGAAGGTGTCGAACCAGACCGGCTCGACGCCGTCGCTCCAGGCGAGTCCGTCCAGTGGGAAGGACACCCACGACATCATCGGCCCGCCACCGAGTTTCTGGCAATGGAGACAGCTGCAGGTGTGCGGGTAGTCCGGTTCGCCGTCGGCGGTGAACCGGAGCTTTCCACACAGGCAGCCGCCGGTGCGGATCTGGAGGCCGAGGACGACGTTCATCAGACCATCTTCCTTGCTTGGTAGGCGAGTTGGACCCATCAGTGTGCCATCCCGTTGAAGATCTACAGGAAGCCCCCGGCGGCCTGCGGCAGGTCGGGGTGATGGATGTCGCTCTTCCTGATGAACTGCGCGAGGCCCTCGATGTGGGCGCCCTCGATGTCATCGACGGCGTCCTGATCGCCGTGCGCCGCCTGCGTCCCCAGCGTCGAGCGGCACACGGACCCGAAACGGCGGGGCCGTACCTCCCCACGACGATGGGAGGGTACGGCCCCGCTGTTCGGTGCAGGGTGCAACGTCAGGTGCGGAACGGGCCGGTGACCTCGTAGGTGATGCCGCCGGAGGAGCTGCCGCTGGTGCCGCGCTGGCTGGAGAAGTAGAGGCGGGTGCCGTCGGGGGAGAATGCCGGGCCGGTGATCTCCGAGCTGGACTGGCCGGTGACCCGCAGGAAGGGGGCGACGATGTCGTCCGGGGTGATGATGCAGATCTCCATGTTGCCACCGTCCTCGGCGACGTAGAGGTCGCCGAAGCTGGAGCCGGTGACGTTGTCCACGCCGGTCAGCGGGGCGGTGCCGGGGTTGACGAGCGAGTCGTCGTAGGCCAGCTCGTACGTGCTGTTCGCCAGGTTGACCTGCCAGACGCGGTTGTCGCCCTTCGTGGTGAACCACACCGTGTCGTTGGCGTAGTGACAGCCTTCGCCGCCGTTGAACCGCTTCGCGCCGGAGACTTGGTCGCGGGTCACCGTGGGGGAGCCGTCGGGGTCGGGCACCGTGCCCCAGGCGAAGGAGCCGGAGGTGCCGGTGCCGGCCTTCAGGACCTGCAGGGTGCCGGAGGACAGGTTGCCCCAAGTGGTCGGGATGAACCGGTAGAAGCAGCCGTTGGTCTCGTCCTCGGTCAGGTAGATCACCTGACGGGCCGGGTCGGCGGCGGCGGCCTCGTGCTTGAACTTGCCCATCGCGTCACGGCGGGTGGCGGGGTTCACACCCCAGGGGTCGGTCTCGTAGACGTAGCCGAGGCCGACCTCCTCACAGGACAGCCAGGTGTTCCACGGGGTGGCGCCGCCCGCGCAGTTCTGCCGGGTGTTGGACAGGATCCGGTAGGCGCCGGTGACGGTGCCCGAGGAGTTGAACCTGACGGCGCTCGTGCCGCCGGCGGGGTTGATCTCCGAGTTCGAGACGTAGATCCATCCCGTGCCGTCGGCGAAGCAGGCGCCACCGTCGGGAGCGCTGTGCCAGGTGTACGAGGTACCCGAGACCACCTGGCTGGACCGGGCGATGACCCGGCTGGTGAAACCGCTGGGCAGCTGGATGCCGTTGGCGTCGGCCGCGAGGAGCGAACCGTACGGGCCGGGGCCGTTCTGGGCCGGGGCCGCGTAGGCGGCGCCGTGCACGAGCGTGCCACCGAAGGCGGCGGCCGAGGCGCCGACGACGGCGCCGCGCAGGAAGGTACGTCGTTCCACGCTGACTCCACTGGAGACGTGATGGTCCACCACCCGGTCGGGCGGCGGGACGCGCCTCGGAAGGCTAGGGAGCGGGGGTGGACTCCCCGGCAACGACCGGTGAACGGCTCCCCCGGACACCGGGAACAACACTGTTCACCGTTCACATATCATCTAGCTACACAGCGTCACCACACGAAGAGGCCCGCCCCGTTGGATGTGCCAGCGGACATCGAGCAACCGGGCCCTGTGCGATCGCGGATCTCCGCCTGCCGTACCACCACCCGGGCCCAGGTCGACTTCACCGACATCGACGCAGACGGTCGCGGTGATTACCTCCTCGTCAACGGCGCCACCAGCGCCTGGCTGACCAACGGTGGCAACGACTTGGCCACTCCGGGCTGGATCGAGGACGGCCGGATCCTCGGCACCGTCTGACATCCGCCTAAGCGGTGGTTGGGCATGACGAACACCCGGGCCGCCATGCCGGACGTCGCCGGACAGGCCCGTTCTGCGGACGCCTTCGGTCGGTGCGGCCCACGATGGACGCCGTCAGGTACCAGCCGGCGGCGGGCCGCCGGGCCCCGCGCCCTCCCCCGGCCCGGTGCGCGATGCCGACCGGCACCCGGACGCCGGCCGCCCGGCTGCTCGGCGCCGCGCCCGGCGTGCGGATCGGTCTGGTGCCGGCGGCCGACGGCGCCGAGGCGCTGACCGTCTGCGGGTGGACCGGGCCGGTCGACCACGAGGGCGACACCGCGAGGATCTCCGCCGTACTCGCCGACCGGCGGCGCCGTCTCGGCGCTGAGGTGGTCGGGGCCGGTTTCGACACCCTCCGGCTGAACGTCGCGGCCCCGCCACGGAGCACCGACGACGCGCTGCGGGCGGCGGCCGAACGCACGGCGCTCCGCCCGGACAGCGTCTTCCATGAGGCCGGCAGCCCTCGCCGATCACGCAGCGCCACTGGCCGGCTCGGGCAGCCGGTTCCTGTGGCGGGGCTGAGCCCCGCGGACGACCTGTCGGTGGGCATGGCTACTGTTCCCCCTGATCAACCGTTCGAGGAAAGGGCGGAGCTGTGCGGCGCTGGGAGTTCGTCGAGGGTGGCTCGGACAAGTTCTGGGAGGCCGCGGTCGACGGTGTTGTGGTGACCGTGCGCTACGGCCGGTCCGGCACCGACGGACGGGAGCAGAGCAAGGAGTTCCCGACCGCGGAGGCGGCGCAGGCGCACTTCGCCAAGACGGTCGCCGAGAAGGAGCGCAAGGGCTACCGCGAGGCCACCGCCGGGGCGGCGCCCGCCGCACAGCCGGTCGCGGCCACCCCGCCGGCCGCTGCCCCCGTCGCCCCGGGCTCCCCCGAGACCGCAGACCTCCCGGACGCCGTGGACGCCCCGCTCGACGAGGACACCTTCGTCCTGCCGGACGCCTGGCGGCGGATCCTGATCCCCCGCCGGGGCGGCGTGCCCCGTGCGACGACCGCGCCGACGCGGAACGCGCCGGCGAAGCTCCACGCCCTGGTGGCGGAGCAGGCGGAGTGGGTGGAGCAGGCGCTCGCCTCCTCGCACAGCAATGCCGACCTGGTCGAGGCTGCCCGCGCGCACCTGGGCGGCGTCACCGACCCGCGCGGCGCGGCGGTGGTGGCGGCGCTGGTCGCCGACTCGCCGGAGGGCTACCGCCGGGTGGTGGACGGCTGGGTGGTGGAGCACGGCCTTCCGTTCGCGGCCCGGGCGGTGGTCGAGCTGCTGGAGGTGTCCGTGACCTCGGACTCGTCCAACTCGCGCCGGTTCAACCCGCGGGTCGGGGTGGCCAAGCACCGGCACCGGGCGTCGGTGACGCACCGCCCGGCCGCGGACCGCGTCCGCGCCCTGCTGGCGGTCTGCGACGAGGAGACACACGCCGCCGTGGTCGAGGCCCTGGCTGGCTGCCGGAAGGACCTGCCGCGCCTGGTGGTGGCGGTGTACCTGGTGCCGTCCGAGACGGCGTGGGCCGAGGAGTGCCTCCGCGCGTCCGCGGGGCTCGACACGGCAGCGTGGTCGATGCTGCTCTGCTCGCTCTCCTCGGCCGAGCCGCTCAAGGAGCTGGACCGCCTCCCGAGCCTCGGCTGGGACGGCTGGTCGGCGGAGGTCATCGCCACCGTCGCGGAGGGGCTCGGCGGCGGCGCCGCGCCGCTGCTGCTGCACGCCCTGGCCCACGACTACCTCTACAGCGATCGGCGCAAGCAGCTGCTGGCCGCGGTCGCCGAGCTGCCGTCCGACGACGCGTTCCGCGGCCTGCTGACCCATCAGGGCGACGACAAGGCGGCCCGCGGGGCACTGGTGGCGGCGGTCCGCCGCTACCCGCGCCGGGCCGTCCGACTCCTTGCCGAGGCCGCGACGGCCTCCGCCGATCCGGCCGTCCGGCGGCTCGCCGTCCAGCTCCTCACCGCCCACGTCGCCGCCCACCGTGCGACCGCGCTCGAACTGCTGCCCGAGCTGACGCCGGAGCAGGCCGCCGTGGTGCAGCCGCTCACCGAGCTCGCCGACCGGGTACCGGACGTCCCGACCGGGTCGCTGCCCGCGCTGTTCACCAGCCCGCCGTGGACCCGGCCGCGGCCCACCGCGAAGCCGCGCGTGCTGACCGGCCTCACCGCGCCGGACGGGCCGCAGCTGCGCTGGCTGCCGGGCGAGCAGGACGCCTGGGCGACCTCCGAGTCCTGGTACGCGCGCTGGTCGGACGGCGACTGGCAGCGGATCGCCGACACGATGCGAGCTGCGGCCGAGCGGCCCGACGACCCGCGGCACCACTCCAACCGGCACGAAGAGCTGGCGCTGTTCGCGTACGGCGACGAGGAGCTGGGCCGTCCACTGATCGCGCGGTGGCGCGGCGACGAGTACATCTGGGACGCCGCCGGCGCGCTGCGCCGGGTCGCCGCCCGCTTCGAGACGGACGCGCTCGAGCCGGTGCTGGCCGCCGCGCTGCACAACCCGGCCGCCCACGCGTCGCTGCTGCTGCCCTATCTGGACGTCCGGGTGGCCCAGGCGATGGCGGACTGGCTGGTGCGCCTCAAGTCGGCCGGCGACACCGCCCGCTCCTGGTTCACCCGGCACGGGCTGGACGCGGCCCGGTTGCTGGTGCCCGCCGCGGTCGGCAAGGCCGGCGTGGCCCGGCGCGGCGCCGAGCACGCCCTGCGGCTGATCAGTGGCGCGCACGGCGCCCCGGCAGTGTGCGCGGTGGCCGGCGAGTACGGGCCGGACGCGGCGGAGGTGGTCGGCGCGATGCTGTCCGCCGACCCGCTGGTGAACGCGCTGCCGGCGAAGCTGCCCCGGCCCGGCGACTGGGCGGAGCCGATGATGCTGCCGCAGCTGCTGGTGCGCGGCGGCGGGGGTGCGCTGCCGCCCGAGGCGGTGCGGCACGTGCTCACCATGCTCGCGCTGTCCAAGCCGAAGGCTTTCTACCCGGGCCTGGAGCAGGTGGCGGAGGTGTGCGAGCCGCAGTCGCTGACGGCCTTCGGCTGGGCGGTGTTCGAGCAGTGGCGGCTGGCCGGCATGCCGGCCCAGGACGGGTGGGCGCTGCACGTGCTCGGCCGGCTCGGTGACGACGAGACGGTCCGCCGGCTGACGCCGGTGCTCCGGGCGTGGCCGGGCGAGGGGGCGCACCACCGGGCGGTGGACGGCCTGGAGGTGCTGGCCGCGATCGGCAGCGACGTCGCCCTGCTGCACCTGCACGGCATCGCGCAGCGGGTGAAGTTCAAGGCGCTCAAGGCCCGGGCACAGGAGAAGATCGCCGAGGTGGCGGCCGGGCTCGGCCTGTCCGGGGAGCAGCTCTCCGACCGCCTGGTGCCGGACTTCGGGCTGGACGCCGACGGCACCACCGTCGTCGACTACGGCACCCGCACGTTCACCGTCGGCTTCGACGAGCAGCTCAAGCCGTACGTGCTGGACGCGGACGGTGCCCGCCGCAAGGACCTGCCGGCCCCGGGGGCGCGGGACGACGCCGAGCTGGCGCCGGCCGAGCGCAAGCGCTTCGCGGCGCTGAAGAAGGACGTCCGCACGGTGGCGGGGGATCAGATCCGCCGGCTGGAGGACGCGATGGTCACCCGGCGGTCGTGGTCGGCGGAGGAGTTCGACCAGCTGTTCGTCGGGCATCCGCTGCTGTGGCACCTGGTGCGTCGGCTGGTGTGGCTGGCCGAGGCGGACGGCGCCACGACGGCGTTCCGGGTCGCCGAGGACCGCACCCTGGCGGACGTCCAGGACGAGGTGTTCGCGCTGCCGGCGGGGGCGACCGTCCGGCTGGCCCACCCGCTGCTGCTCGGCGACGACCTCGCCGCCTGGTCGGAGCTGTTCGCCGACTACGAGATCCTGCAGCCGTTCCGTCAGCTCGGCCGCCAGGTGTACGCGCTGACCGACGAGGAGCGGGCCGGGCACCGTCTGACCCGCTTCGAGAACGGTCCGGTGCTGCCGACCGCCCGGCTGGTCGGCATGGAGCGGCGCGGCTGGCAGCGCGGCGAGCCGCAGGACGCGGGCGTGGAGCGCTGGCTGTCCCGCCGGGTCGGTCCCAACCGCTACGTGGTGCTCGCCCCGGAGCACGGCATTGCGGTCGGCATGCACGACGTCCACCCCGAGCAGCGGGTCGAGACCGTGTGGCTCGACATCCGCCCGGGCGACTACTGGTCCCGCGGCCGGGCGTTCCCGACCTTCGCCGAGCTCGACCCGGTGACCGCCTCCGAGGTGATCGCCGACCTGACCGAGCTGACCGCGCCGTGAACCCCGCCACCCACATCGACAGCTGCACGGACCACCAGGGGAAGGTCGCCATGACCACCGCCGCCGAGGACATCATCGCCCGGCACGCCCGCTTCCGGATCGGCGGCCTCGAGAACGGCGAACTCCCCTGGTGCACCCCTGGCCCTGCAGGCGAGCCGCCACCGGCCGGGACCTGGTAGCCGGGCAGGCACACAGATACCCCGGGCCGGCGGCGCTCCGGCCCGGGGCAGGCGCCCCCAGGCGGTGCGCACACGCTACGCCCGGCCGCCGACAACGTCCTCGGTCTTGACGGGCTCTCCCCGGCCGGGCGCCGGGTCCGCTGGTGCGGTGAGACACCGGCGCAGGAGGTGACCGGCCATGGTCCAGCAGCACCCGTGCCCCACGTGCGGCGGCAGCAGGGTGGTGGCTGGCTGATGCGCCTCGTCCTCGCCTGCATCGACTGCATCGACTGCATCGACTGCGGCACCCACTACCTGCCGCCGACCGGTCTCCCCTACGCGGACGGGCAGCGTGCCTCCACCGTCTGGTGCCGGCCCTGCCAGGGCGACGCCGCCCGCCGCGGTGAGCGTGCCCGCCACCGTCGTCCTGATGGCCGCGGTGAAGACGCTGGACGCCGCGCCGGCCGCCCACACCGCCGCCGCCACGGCGCAGCTGACCGTGGTCCGGCCGTCCAGGCCGCCGCGCACCGCCCGCGCCCGCCGCGGACCCGGGGGCAGCCCGCACCTACCCGCTGCCGGCCGGCCACGCGCTCCGGCAGTGCCCGGACCACCCGCCGTCTTTCACGAGCAACGGGCTCTCGAGAAATCGCGTCAGGTGGTGGCCGGCGCCGGCAGCTCCAGGCCCTCCGGTAGCGCCGCACTGTGCACCACGCCGAGCCGCTGCGTGGCGCGGGTCAGCGCGACGTAGAGCTCTGCACGGCCGAACTCGGCCGGTTCGACCACCAGCACGCTGTCGAACTCCAGGCCCTTCGCCTGCGCCGGCGAGAGCAGGACCACCGGGCGGGTGAGGTCCGGTTCGGGCCCGTGGTCGGCATCGGGCAACGCTGTCGCCAAGGCGTCGAGCAGACGCGCCGGTGCCACCACGGCCAGCCGCCCGCCCGTGCCGTCCGCCGGGACCGGCTCCGCCGCGACGCACGCCGCCACCGCGTCGGCCAGCCCGGTCGCCGCCGCGACCCTCCGCGCCCACGGGCGGACGCCCGTGGCCCGCACCGAGCGCGGCGGCTCGAAGCCGGGGTCCGTCGCGCGGATCACGCCCGCCGCGACGTCCATGATCTCGGCAGGGGTGCGGTAGTTGACGTCCAGCAGCACCCGCTCGAAGCGCTCACCCACGTGCGGGCCCAGCGCAGCGGACCAGTTGCCGCAGCTGCCCGGCTCGGAGCTCTGCGCCGGGTCGCCGACCAGGGTCATCGAGCGGGTCGGGCAGCGTCGCATCAGCAGCCGCCACAGCATCGGGGTCAGCTCCTGCGCCTCGTCGACGATGACGTGGCCGAAGGCCCAGGTCCGGTCCGCCGCCGCCCGCTCCGCGGCGGTGCGCCGGTCCGCCTCCTCCTGACGGTCCGCCAGCCGTTCGGCGTCGATGAGGTCGTGGGCGGCCAGCTGCTCGGAGTCCTCGTCGTCACGGTCGGCGAACTCGTGGCTGCGCGAGCCGTAGGAGAGGTCCAGCACGCCCTGGGCGTAGGCGATGGCCTCCTGCCGCTGCGCCTCCTCCGCGGCGAGGCGGGCCGAGTCGTCCTCGCCGAGCAGTTCCGCGGCCTCGTCCAGCAGCGGCACGTCCGCCGGGGTCCACGGCCAGGCCGTGAAGGGCCCGCAGGGAGCGCGGCGGATGGCCTCGGCGTCGGCGTCCGGGAGGTGGGTGGGCTCCTCCAGGTAGTCGGCGACCAGTCGCTCCGGCGTCAGCAACGGCCACAGCTCGTCGATCACGGCGTGGACCTGCGCGCTGGCGGCGACGCCCTTGCCGATCAGCGCCCGGTCGTCGGCGCCGAGCAGGTTCGGGCCGCCGTAGGGGTCGGCGCCGATCCGCTCCACCAGCTGGGCGGTGAGAGCGTCGATGACCGCGAAGGCGAAGTGCGGCCGGGCCAGGTTGTGCGGCAGCCGCGTGTTGTGGGCGCGTTCGCGGGCGGCCGCGACCAGCTCCCGGTCCAGCACCAGTTCGCCGTCCTCGTGGTCGATCCGCAGCTCCGGCCAGCCCATGGCCTGCCGGTCGCGGAGGTGGGCGGCGAGGGCGTCCGCCATGGCGGCAGCGCCCTTGACGGCCGCCCCTTCGGGCGTGTCCGTGCCGGTGGCGTGCACGCCGGGGAAGAGCTCACCGGGGGTGGCCAGCAGCACCCCGGTCTCTCCCAGCGAGGGCAGCACCTGGCCGATGTAGCCGAGGAAAGCGGGGTTGGGCCCGACGATCAGCACCGCACGCCGGGCCAGCAGCTCGCGGTGGGCGTAGAGCAGGTACGCGGCGCGGTGCAGGGCCACCGCCGTCTTCCCGGTGCCGGGACCGCCCTCGACGACCAGCACGCCGCGGTGCGGGGCGCGGATGATCCGGTCCTGCTCGGCCTGGATGGTCTGCACGATGTCGTGCATCCGGCCGGTGCGGGCGGCGTCCAGCGCGGAGAGCAGCACGGCGTCGGCGTCCGCGCCCTCGTAGCCGGTGCGTTCGGCGTCGTCGAGATCGAGGATCTCGTCGTGCAGGGCGGTGACCCGGTTCCTTTCGGTGGTGATGTGCCGCCGCCGGCGGAGGCCCATCGGCTCGTGGCCGGTGGCCAGGTAGAACGGGCGGGCGACATCGGCGCGCCAGTCGACGACCAGCGGCGTCCGTTCCTCGTCGTCGGCGCGGATCCCGATCCGGCCGATGTGACGGTCGGCCCCGTCCCGGAACGCCAGCCGCCCGAAGCAGAGCCCGTGCTCCCCGGAGGAGTAGAGGGTCAGCAGCCCGCTCTGCTCGGCCACCTGCACGTCCCGTTCCAGCAGCATCTGCGCGTTGGCCGGCGTCTGCGCCAGCGCGGCGCCGACCGCGGCGGCGGCCCGCGCCTCCAGCTCGGCGAGGCGTCCGCAGAGCAGATCGATGAATTCCTGTTCCCGGAGAATTTCGTCGTTTGACAATTCCACTCCCGCTCGCCTATACTGACGCCATAAGGTTTCTGAGAGTTCAGTTTCGACCTATGCCGAATGAACACACGGAACCCCCCAATGTACGAGAGAATTCCCCGGGACGCCAGTGCGTCTCGGTTTTTTTATTGCCCGGGACAACTCCCGGCTGCGCCGAACGTGGGCGTCTCGGGCCCGGTTGGGACATGGCGATGGTCATGGTCGATTCCCCCTTCGATACACCGCACTTGCCGATACACTGTATCGACCGATGCGGTGTATCGTCAGCGGCATGTTGGTGTGGGAGAGGCCGGAGCCGCAGAATCGACCCGCGCCGGCTCCGTTGAGCCGGGAGCGGATCGTGCGGGCGGCGATCCGGCTGGCCGACGCGGACGGCCTGGACGCGGTGTCACTGCGCAAGGTCGCCGCCGCGCTGGACGTCCGTCCGATGCGGCTGTACGGCTACATCGCCGGCAAGGAGGAGTTGCTCGACCTGATGGTCGACGCCGTTCACGCCGAGATCCGGCCGGTCGGAGACGGCTGGCAGGAGGTGCTCCGGTCTCTTGCCGAAGCCACTCGGGACGCCGCTCACGAGCACGAATGGCTCGCCGATCTACTGGGTGGCCGACCCCAGCTCGGGCCGCACGCGCTGGCCAGCGGGGAGACCGTGGTGGCCGCGCTGGGCGGCGTCGACGTGGACGCCGTCATGCCGGTGGTCGCCGCAGTCAACGCGTACGTGATCGGCGCGGTGCGTCGGGAGATCGCCGAGCGGCGTGCCGAGCGGGCCACCGGGATGGACGAGAAGCGTTGGCAGGCCTCACTCGGGCCCTATCTGGAGCGGACCTTCGCCACCGGCCGATTCCCCGCGCTGGCCACAGTGGTGCGCGATGCCGCCCACCTGGACGCCGACCACACCTTCCGGATCGGCCTCGACTTCCTGCTCGACGGCATCGAAGCCCGCATCTCACGGTGACGCACGGCCGCGTCGTCCCACCGCGCACCAGCCCGCCGGTGCCCCGTACCCGATGTCGGCAGTGAGTACGGTCGGGGGTGCATCAAGCGGCGGGGCAGCACGCCCGTGAATCACCGCAGCCCAGGGATGCCGCGGCGATGTGCGCCTCCTCGGCAGCCTCTCCCCCAGCTGGAGCAGGCCGCCGGTCGCTGCCGCGGATACGGCCCGAGGCACAGGCGGACGGATGACCGTCGACATCCCGGGCATCGATGTGCCCCGGGGCGCCTGTCACGGTGAAGACGGAGCATCTGCGAGCCCTGAGCGCGGTGCTGGAGCCGGGAGACGGCAACGACACGCCCCGGTGGGCCGGAGACCACGGCCCGGGCGTCCGGCCGCAGCGCGAAGGTTCCCGGCGGGGCGGTACCGGGAGTCCCGGCACCGCCCCGGTGGCGGGTCAGGCGGTCGCAACGCCGTTCGAGTAACTCCTCATGAAGTAGGTGCCGAATCCGTTCTGCACCGGATCGCCGCTGTTGTTGATGCAGTGCAGGATGCCGCCGCCGCCGGGGCCGTTGAGACAGACGGTCATCAGGTCGGTGAGGACGACGCCGGGGGTGTCGGGGACCTCGTAGGCCCGGTCGGCGTAGATGTCGGCCTGCAGGTTGAAGTAGCAGTAGCTGCCCAGGCCCCAGGCCCGATGGTCGGTGACGGAGTCGGCGACCTTGTACGCGGCGTAGCCGCGGGTGCCGTGGTGGACCCAGGCGGACTGCGTGGGGACGTCGTAGGGGTGCTCGTTCTGGAAGAAGTAGGTGCGGCCGTGGTTGCCGTTCCAGAGCACCTCGTACTTCTGGAAGTGCTCGGCGAACAGGCCGTAGGTGGTGACCCGGTCGCCGTTGACGAGGAAGCCGGTGCCGGCGGGGTTGACCGACCAGCCGACGCTGCCGTCGAGGCCGTGGTCCGCGCGCCAGATCCAGACGTGGTCGACGATCACGTCGTTGCTGTCGATCCGGATGCCGACCTCGGTGCCGCCGGGCAGGACGCCGCCGACGCGGGCGAAGACGTCGAAGAGCGCGGTGGGGCGGTGGGAATGGTTCCTCCGGCTGCGACCGTCCCCGACCCGGAGCAGGACCGGGGAGCCGGCCGAGGCGGCCTCGAGGAGGAGGCCCGCGACGGAGACGTCGTCCACGTCGGCGACCTCGACGAGCGCGTTGCCGTTGACCGCCTGCAGGGTGGCCAGGCCCAGGCCGAGCACGACGGTCCCGGGCCGGGACACCTGCAGCGGGGCGGAGAGCGGGTAGATGCCCGGGGTGAACAGCAGGTGCCGGCCCTGGGAGAGGGCTCGGTTGAGGGTTCTGGCGGAATCACCGGGCCGGGCCACGTGGAATTCGGACAGCGGGACGCTGTGTCCGGCGGCCTTCCCGGCGGCCCAGGTCGTCCCGGTGGAGTTGCGGCGCAGGGCGGGGACGAAAACGTGGAACGAGCCGTGGGCGTCCACGGTGAGGAACGGCTTCTCCCGGATGACGGGGGTGCGGTCGACCGTGGTCATCGGAGGGTTGGGGAAGCTCTGGGCGGGAGCACCCTGGGTGCCGACGAAGACCATGTTCCAGTTGGCGCCGGTCCAGCTGCCGAAGGTGTCGTTGCGGGACAGCCACTGCTGCTGCGAACCCGACTCGACCTGGCCGTCCACCAGGCTGTCGGCGAGGAATCCGCCGCTGGACCAGCGGTTGCCGGGCGGGCTGGGCCACAGGGTCATGTTGCCCTTGACGTGGGTGCGGCGCATCGGGGCCGCCTGCGAGACCGCCCAGCGTTCCAGGCCGTCCGGCGGGGCGATGCACAGGTTCTCGGCGGCCCGCCAGAAGTTCTGGGTGCCGTTGCCCTCGAACCACTGCGCGTCGGCGGTGACGTGCCCGTTGATCACGACGTCGTCGGGGTTCTTGCCGAGGCCCAGCACGTGAGTGTAGAAGCCGACGTTGATGTCGACGTCGTAGGTGCCCGGCTTGAAGGCCAGGGCGTACCGCTCCGTGCCGAACTGGTTGGACTCCTGGATCTTGAACACGGCGTCGACCTGGGCCTGGATCGCCGCGTCGCCCATGGAGGGGTCGAAGACCAGGACGTTGGCACCGAGGTCGGTGGTGCCGCGGGCGCCTGACGCAGCGGAGACCGGGCCGGTCGCAAGACTGCCGGCCACGGGCAGTGCGGCGGCGACCGCTGCGCCGCGGAGCACGGTCCGGCGGGTCGGGGTGACAGACATGACTCTCCCTGGCGTGGGTGGGTGGGGAGGGGCCCGAGGCAGGTCCTCGACACGGTGAGAGCGCTCTCTCACTCGCGGTGGAGAGTGAAGCACCGGGGCGTTGCGGCGTCAATAGGGTTCAGGCGTCGCACGGTTCGGCCGTGGACTTGTGTTCGGAGCGGCACCCGCTGCCCCGTTGTCGTCGATCACCGGCGTGAACGCTGCGACGACCCGTACGGCCGGCATGCCTGGACTTGCGCCTGCGCCGGGATGGGACACGGGTTAGCGCCGGTGTCACCCGTGTGGGGCGGCTACGTCCGGTCCGTGCCGACGTGGTGGTCCGCGCGCGGGAGGGGCGGGTGGTTCACTGCGGCCCCGCCGGGGGCAGGGCCGCAGTGGGCAGCGTCGACTCACAGGAGCAGGTCCAGTTCCCAGCAGGGCTGATTCAAAGTCAATGCCGGGAACATAGGGCTGTGGGCAGGCTGTCAAGCGGTTCGGGGAAGTTGATGTAGAGGAACGGGGCTCCGCGTAGGACGGGAGTCGACCAAGACGCCGTACCCACGGGAGCCCCGTTGTCCGTCCAGTGTGGCATGCCAGCACGTACCGAGTCCGGTCGAAGTGCCTTCGCGGCCGGGCATCTTGGCGAGCTGACCCAGCTCGTTCCACCGGATCTGGTCGACGAGGTGCTGTGCGCGACGGGGCGGGTCGAGAGACGGGTCCGCAAACTGCCGTCGCGGGTGGTGGTGTACTTCGTGCTGGCGATGGCGCTCTTCCCCCGCGAGGGATATCGCGGGGTGTGCTCTTCGCTGATCGCCGGCCTGCGGGCGACCGTCGGTGATCCCTCGGCTGCCGCGTTGCGGCAGGCCCGGCGCCGGATCGGTCCCGAGCCGCTGAGCTTGCTGTTCGACCGCCTCAAGGGCTGCACGGCCGCCACAGAGACCGCTGGGGCGTGGTGGCGGGGACTGCGGACCGTCGCCTGGGACGGCACCACCCTCGAAGTGGCCGACAGTGCCGCCAACGCCGCGTTCTTCGGCTACTACCGGGCCCGACGCGAGTCGACGTACCCGCTGCTGCGGCTCACGGCCCTGGTGGAATGCGGCACCCGGGCCCTGGTGGACGCTGTGGCCGGACCGGTGTCCACGAGCGAGAAGAGTCAGACCCAGCAACTGTGCGGCGCGCTGTGTCCGGGCATGCTGCACCTGGCCGACCGTGGCTCCGACGGCCTGGAGCTGATGCTCCAGGCCGCCCGGACCGGCGCCCACCTGCTGTGGCGGGTCAACGCCGGCCGGGTCCTGCCGGCCATCGAGGTCCTCGATGACGGCAGCTGGCTGTCCATGCTCTCCACCCCCACTGGCCGTAACAAGCTGGTGCGCTGGGTGCACCGCGACCGACGCCGCAGCCAGGCCCCACAGGTCCAGGGCCTGGCCGTCCGCGTTATCGAGGCGGACATCACCGTGACCGACCGAACCACCGGCACCACCCGCTCCAGCAGCCTGCGTCTGGTCACCACATTGCTGGACCCCCGGCGCTACCCGGCCCAGGAGCTCGCCGAGCTGTGCCACGAGCGCTGGGAGATCGAGACCGCCTACTACGGACTCAAGGTCACCACGCTGGGCTCGGGAACCGTCCTGCGCTCCCACCACCCCCGCGATGTCCTCCAGGAGCTGTCCGCCCTGCTCGTCGTGTTCCAGGTGGCCCGGCGGATCGGGTCCGACACCGCCACGGCGGCCGGCATTGACCCGGACCGCATCTCACTGACCGTCATCCTCCGCACCGCCCGCCACACAGTGATCAACGCGGAAGCGGGGCCCTCCGCCGGGGCCGGAAGGACCCCGCGCATCAGCACAGCCATCCTCAACCCCCGCGACCTGGGCCCTGAGCAGCGACGCCGCAGAGTCGTTCCCCGACGCGTGAAGCGCACCCTGTCCAAGTTTGCCTACAGCAGCACCCGCAACGACGAACCACTACGCAGAGCAGCCATCGCAATCACCGTCACGCCCTGCCCCAGCCCTTGACAGCCTGCCCGAAGCCCTATGTTCCCGGCATTGGATTCAAAGTCCTGTTGATCTTGCGTTCGGCCCGCTCAGGGGATGTGCAGGAGGTCGAGTGGGCGGGTGAAGGACTCGTAGGAGACGTGCCGGAGGCCGGCGGCGATGCTGGTGTGGCCGTGGTCGCGAAGGGTGTTGATCGCCAGGTTCCGCAGGGTGGCCATATTCTCCGGGCCGTGGCCGGTGCGGATCTTCGAAGTGTCCTCGGCGAAGGCAGTGTCGCGGACGAAGTGCAGCCGGTTCTCGATGGTCCACTGCGAGCGGGCCGCCTCGCCGATCCGCTGCGGGGAGGCCTGCAGGTGGGACAGGTCGGTGAGCGCGTAGACGGTCTGCCGGGTCCGCTTTCCGGTCTTCACCTCGGTGCGGTAGCGGGTGATCTTCGCGGCCTGGACGGCGTGCGGGAAGTCCAGACCCAGATCGGTGGTGGTCAGCGCCCGCACCACCCGGGTCTCGCGGCGGCCGTGCCCGGTGCCGCGCTGGTAGTGCCGGGCGGTGACCTCGGGCCACGGCAGCGACCGCAGCTGCCGGAACAGCGTGGGCTGGTTGCCCCCTGACCACCAGCAGGTGGTGCGCCTTCTTCTCCTCGACCAGGAACCGGACGTGGGCGCGCTGGGTGTGCAGCGCGTCGGCCGTGACGACAACGCCGGCCAGGTCGAACGGGGCCAGCAGGGCGGCGAAGCAGGTGATCTCGTTGGTCTTGTCTGGCACCCGGACCTGGGTCACGGTCCGGCCGGTGCCGGTCACCGCGGCCAGCAGGTGCGCGGCGGGAGCATCGTCGATGCGCGAGCCGCGGGCGCTCTTGCCGTCCACCGCGAGCGTGTCGGAGCCTGCCGGGTCGGTGCCGGTCAGATCGGCCAGCCCACCAGGGCACACCGTCCCGATCACCCGCCGGATCGTCGAGGGGCTGGGCGCCACGCACACGCCGAATGCGCCCGCGCTCCGCGCCCCGAGCCGGGCCAGGGCGTGCTGCGGCGCCTCGGCGGCCCACTGCCCGATCGCCCGGAACGACCGGGCACCGGTCAGCACCGCCGACGCCGCGACCAGCAGCACACTCACCAACGAGTGACGCAGACCGCGCCGGTCCCGCGGATCCGCCAGCAACGCCAACCGCTCCACCAGACCGGCCTCGCCACCGAGTTGACGCACAGATGGGACAGCGAAACAGCAAGTGGCAGACTGACGGCACATCGAGGCTCCGACTGGAGAGTGACGGGTAAGGTCACCTCTTCAACCGGAGCCTCAATGCGTTCGCAACGGCCCGACGCCGCCCCCCTCACACCGCCGTGACCTGCACATTCGCATGATCGCCAAGACTATGAATCAGCCCTCCCCCGACGGGGCCGGACGGGTGATCCGCCAGCGTCAGCGGTAGACCCGCACGTAGTCGACGGCGAAGGTGATCGGCCCGCTGCCCGAGGGCGCCGGGTGGTACTGGCCCGCGCACAGCGACAGGTTCAGGATCAGGTACGCCGACCAGCCGGTGCCGACTCCGGTGCCGTCCGAGAAGATCTTGACGCCGTTGACGTACCAGTCGACCGAGTTCGCGCCGAACAGCGTGCCGACGGTGACCCACTGGTCCGGGCCGACGGCGTTCGCGTCGGTGTAGTACGTCGAGGCCGGCCTGATGTGGTTGGTCAGTTCGAGCAGGTGCGGATTGTCGGGGTGGTACTCGAAGGAGTCGATCTCGTTGGCGCCGTCCTTCCAGGTCCACAGCGCCGGCCAGGCGCCGGTGCCGCTGGGCAGCTTCACCCGGGTCTCCACGTAGTCGCCGGTCCGCACCTGGAAGCCCTGGGTCGAGCCCTCGGTGGTGAGCAGACCGGTGTCCCAGGCCTGCTTGCCGTTCTCCAGGACGTGCGCGGACGGCTTGGCCGTGAACGTGGCGACACCGCCCGAGACGCCGACCGCGCCGGTGGTCAGCCAGTCGAGCTTGTTGTCGTCCGGGTTGTGGTCGCCGTAGCGGTACGCGCTGGTCTTGTCGCCGACCCAGGTGGAGCCCCAGGCGATCGGCGCGTTGAACTCGTCGGACCAGGTGAGGCTCTTCCCGGGGACGGGGCCCGGGGCGGCGGAGACGGTCAGCGTGCGGGACGGCAGGTTGTGCCACACGTTGGCGGAGTCCTGCCAGAAGCCGAACTCGGTGTACGACCCGGCGGGGAGGGTCCTGCTCTGGCTGGTGAAGGTCACCCCGGAGGGGCAGATCCGGACGTTGGAGGCGTTCCCCGGGAAGTCCAGGTTCTGCCCGGCCGCGTCGCGGACGCCGACCCCCAGGGTCTTGGCGGTGAAGCAGGACGAGGAGTGCACGGTCAGCGTGGCCTTGGCCGGGACCCCGGCCGTCATCGTCGTGGGGGCGAGGCTGTCCTGGGTGACGGTCACGGCGGCCAGGGCTGGGCCGGCCAGCGGCAGGCCGATCAGCGTGGCGGCGGCGACCGCGATGACGCGGGCAAGCGGGAGTTGGCGCATGGGAAGTACCTCGATGGCACCTGCGGGGGACCCGCCGGATCCACGCCCGGGGCGGCCGTCGGGCCGGGGGCACGACTGCGCCCCGGGCCGTTGCCGTCACGACCGGTCACGCCGGCCTCGGGAGCCGCGGTGACCGGTCCGGCGTCCCCGCTCCTGTCCGGTTCCGTGCTCGGCGAACCGCCGGCGAGCGGACAGGACTAGGCGTCCCGTCGGCGGCGTCCACGCGAAGCAGACATCACGACCATTCTAGGAAGAACCGGGATGTCTCGGACAGGGGAAAAAAAGACCCCTCTCCGCTCCGCTGTCCGGCCGCGACAGGGCGTGTGCACCGCCGCCGGAGCCTCAATGCGTTCGCAACGGCCCGACGCCGCCCCCCTCACACCGCCGTGACCTGCACATTCGCATGATCGCCAAGACTATGAATCAGCCCTGCAGTTCCCAGCCCCCGGCATGCCTTCCGCCGCAACGCTGCTCCCCGCATTCCGGCCACCGTGATGGCCCACCCCGGAGCCACTCCGAAACCGCGGCGAGGAGCACCGACCACAACGGTGCTTCCGCGAACGGGACTGCTCACTCCTCGACGTACAGGAACTCCGGCCCGTAGGTCTTCCCGCTGCCGTCGGGAAGTTCCAGCTGTACGAGCTTCCGGGCCTCGGTGCGCATCTTGCCCATGCGGCTGATCGCCGCGCCCAGCGTGTCCGAGTCACCCGTCCGCCAGGCCGCCTCCAGCGCTCGCAGCATTGCGCTGAAATGCGTGTTGAATGCGCCGAGCACCTGCTGCACCCCGGGCGCGGGCGCGTTCGGCCCGCCGTTGGCCCACCCGCCTTCCGACACTCTCGCCATGGGGTAGGCCGGGGGCAACGGGACGTCATCACCCTTGAAGTCCCAGACGACCGGGTTCTCCGACACCTTGATCAGCTTCTTGCCACGGAACATCTCCCGGAACACGTAGAAGTGCGCCAGCTCCCCGGGCTTGCCGGGGAAGGGGTTCTCGGGTGAGGCGGAGGTCCCCTCACCCTGCTCCTTGATGACCTCGATGGCGGCCCGGACCTTCTTGATGGTGTCGAGCGGAACGATCGTGTTGCCCTGGCCGTGGCTCTCCAGGGAGAACTCGATCTGCCGGTCGCCGCTGATCAGGTGCTGCTGCGTCTCGAACACCTCCCCGATCGCGGTGTAAAAGGCCCCGATGGTCGCGGAGGAATCCATCTGGGCGACCGGATGCTCCGGGCGTTCGATCTCGGAGAACATCTCGACCGAGTCCTTGGTCAGACCCTCGAGGAAGACGATGAGATCGGGCCGCACGCCGCCCGGCAGAGCACGCTCGTACCTCGGGACCACTTTCGGATCGGCAAGGATCGGTGTCCCTCCGATGCTGGTGAGCATGTTGCACACGAGTCCCACATGGGTCATCTCGTCGAAGATGACCTCCCGGATGTCCTTGGCAACCGCCGTATTCGGTTCCTTGATCGACCACAGGGCGCTCGCATACGGACCGATGGTCGCGACCTCTACCATGATTGCCTGCTGCAGGGAGTTCCTCAGCCACTCCGCATCGCGGTCCGCAGGGAGGACTCCCAGCAGCTCCACGATGGCATTGCTCTCGTACTCCAGGACCCGGGTCATGCCGCACCTCTCTTCCGCATACAGACAGAACGAGAGCCTTGCCCATTCGGCAGGCCGGTCAGGCGATGGGCGCGCGAAGCTCGCTGACGGTTCACCCGATCGCGGCGGCAGTGCAGCACGAGGCCACCTCTTCATACGGACGTGCCACAGATATGACGAGCGCTGCGGCGCTGTCCCCGTCACAGTTGGCGTCGGCGTCGTCGTTCTCGCCGCCGCAGCTCGCAGCTTCACGGTGGCGGAGCGGACGGAGGCGGGGCTCCGCGGGCTGCCGCGCTGTTCGAGCTCACCGATACCTGCTACTGGTGGTTTCAGAATGAGTTGTGTGATGGCTTGGGCGCAGGCGTGGCCTGGAGTGCGCCATCCACGGGGTCGCGCCACCGCCGGACACGTGTGTGCTGTTCACCCTGCCGCTGACACGTCAGCGGGACTCGCTATCGTCCGTGCCATGACCTCAAGTGATCGTCTGCTTGACCTGATCCGGACCACCCCGGAGATCGATCTGCTGCTGCGGTCCTCGTTCGGCTTCGACGTCCACCGGAAGCACAATGGCGATGGCTTGGGGCTTGCCTCGGGTGCGCCACTGGAGGCGATCGCCGGGGAGTCCGCCGGTGGGGCGTACTTCCTGTGTGCCGAGCAGAACGGTCGCCGGCCGGTGGTGTTCGCGAGTTCCGAAGGGGAAGGCGGGCTGCTCGCCGATGACCTGGCGGACGCGCTGGGGTTGCGTCCAGGGAAGTGGTGTACGGGTTCCACCCGTTCCGGGGGTTTCGTCCCGGTAGCGGGTGTCGCCTGAGAACGTAAGACGGCCACCGG